>CAZTCD010000013.1:0-650 GCA_964612065.1 uncultured Bdellovibrionales bacterium
CTCTCCTACTCCCTCTCCGCCCAAGCCGGCGTTGTTTTCAAAAGCGGCGACTGGCAGCTCGATGATTCCGTGCCCAACGATCCGAGCAAAGGGATCTGCCAAGCGATGACCGCCGGCTACTTCGGAAACGCCACCACCTATCTCTCCGTGGTGGTGGACAAAACCGGCGCCCGCCCCGTGGAAGTCTATGTACTTCCCAACCGGCCCTCGATCGGAGCCACCGCCCTCTATACCCGTTCCGACTCCGGCAAAACCTGGTACTTCCCCAAGCTCCAGCGCACCGGCGACCGCGACCAGTACTGGCAGATCCCGGTGAACACCGCCCAGTTCATCCAGGACCTCAAGACCGGCAACCAGCTCAATATCCACTCGGTGGCCGGATCGAGCGAGCACCTTCCCCTTTCCCTGAAAGGCTCCACGGCCGTGCTGAACAAGCTCGCCGAGCGCTGCTCGCGAAGCCCGATGATCAACCCTACTCCTTTCGAGCAGGCCTTCCTCCCTGCGAACAAGGATCGCTTTAACATCAAGGCAATCACCCCAGCCAAGGCAAGCCAGCTGAAAGCCCTGGTAGCCGAAGCCGTTCCTGCTTATTACAAGCTCCGCTCCGTGCAGAAAGAGATGGAAGCTCTCGACGCCAAGTTCGCCAGCCT
>CAZTCD010000013.1:660-52866 GCA_964612065.1 uncultured Bdellovibrionales bacterium
GGGAACGCGCCACCCTTCGCTCCGAGCTCGATACCTTGAAGAATCGCACTCTTCCTGAGCTGATCAACAGCCGCGACGCCGCCCAAGCGAAGATCGATCGCGCCACGAATGAAATCGTGGACCTCGAAAACCAGATCTCGCAGAAGCAGGTGGAGCTGGCCGAAGCCAAAGCCATCGCGGATGCCGCCTATGAGCGCCTGCGCCCGCTGATCCCCGAACACAATCGCCTGCTTCAGATCAAGCGCAATGATGAGGCCCGCCTCGGAAGCGCCCGCTCTGACCTCGCCGATATCGACGACGGTATTTCCCGTGAAGAGCAGCAGATCTCCCGCCTCAACGGCGAGCTCGACTACCTGAACCGCCAGCTGCCTGCCGCCCAGGACGAAGTGCGCAGGGGCCAGAACGGCCTGAACGACGCCAACCACGCTTACCAGAATTTTGATCCCCGCCGCGAGGTGGGAGAGAGGTTGCGCCGGCACCCTCGCCTCGGCCAGCTCCATCGGGAGATCGAGCAGCTCCAACGCCAGGAGCAGCAGCTCTCGAATCAGGTGCAGCAAGCCCGGGGAGCCGTGCAAGCGCAGCAGAACAACGTGAACGCCGCCCAGCGCGCTCTCCAGCAGTGCCGCGGCCATGCTTTCGTGGATTTCGGCGGACGAGTGATCGCCGATGAAAACAGCGGCCGCTCGCTACTCGAGCGCCCTGGACGCCCCGGTGGTCCCGGCACCAATCCCGGCGATGGCGGCGGCAGTCGTCCCGGCCGTCCCGGTGGTCCTGGTGGCCCTGGACGCCCGAATCCGGGCCCTGGCCCCCGTCCTCCGGCCCCACCCGCTCCTCCGGCGCCGCCTGCCCCGCCCGCTCCTCCGGCGCCCCCAGCTCCTACGCCTCCTCCTCCGCCGAACTGCTCGGCCCAGGAAGCGGCTCTCGCCAATGCCCAGGCACAGCTGAATGCCGCCGTTCAGCGCCTGCAGAACCTGCAGGGCCAGCTGAACAATACCCAGCAAAATCTGCGGCAAAGGCAGAACGAAGTGGAGCAGATCCGCTACAGAATCCAGCGCGAAGTGGAAGACGAGCAACGCGCTCTCGAAAGCCGCGTTCGCGAATGGCAGGATTTCCTCAGCCGCGCCCAGAATGAGCTCGGCCGCATTCAGGATCGACTCAGCAATATCCTGAACTACGATCTGCCTCGCGCGCAGAACTCGCTTCGCGATTACGAATCCCGCCGCCCGGGAGCCGTGGCCGAGGTTCGCTCTGCCGAACAGGCCTTGTCGCAAAGTACGGCCGCCTACAATGCCTATAAGCGGAGCGTGGATTACGACAACATCAGGAACGAGGCCGATCGCACTGCTTCCGTGGTTCGCTCGATTGAATCCACGATCGCGGAACACCAGCGCGGCATCGCTTCCCGCCAGGCCCTGATCCGCGAGCAAACCAATCTGCGGGAAAGCCTCAACAAGCGCATCGCGGACACCAATGCCACGATCGCCCAAAAAGAAACCCGCCTGGCTGCGGTAGACGCCGCTCTCGCCAGCTACGACGCGCAGAAAGCCGAAATCCAGGCCAGGATGGACGCCGCCGCCGCCGTACTGAAAGAGATCAGCGACCGTTACAGCTCGGCTCTGAACTGACGTAGAAAACCAGTCCCCAACCTCGGAAACCGGACATCGCGCTCCCCCGCGAGTCCGGTTTCTCTTTTGCCCCATGCGGAATTTTGCCCACTTTGCCCCTTGCGCCCGCTTCAGGCCCCCTGGATCCGCGGCTGATTTCGGCACAGGAGTAGCATGCATTCGGCGAGAGGCATCACACCAGGCGGGTGACCGCCGCCATTCAAACGGGAGCCGCGGCATACACAATGGAAAGCGTTTTGTTGGTGGAAGACGATCCCGACATTCGTGAAGCCCTCGGCACTTTCCTGGAAGGACAGGGCTTCGAAGTGGAAAAAGCGGAGAACGGGAAAGAAGGCCTCGAACAGCTCGAGAAAAAAAAGCCGGGCCTGGTGCTTCTCGACCTCATGATGCCGGTCATGAACGGTTGGCAGTTTCTCGAGGAGAAAAAGAAGGAGCCGCAGGAACTTTCCAAAGTGCCGGTGGTGATCATTTCGGCCGTGCCTGGAAATCCCTATGTGCCGGGGGCTCTGGCCACCATGAAAAAGCCGATAGACCTCGAGCGGCTGATGGATTTCGTGGAACTCTATTGTGCCTGAGCGCCCGTGGGCGCTAGCTCTTCCGCGCCACAAAGATCGGCTGGTAATAGCCGCTCTCCTCCGGCATCAGCCACTCACAGGAAACAAACCCCGTCTTCTCGGCCTCGCCCACGATCTCGGCTCTCGTATAGGCCCGCATCTTGGTGAGCAAAGGGCGCCCCACCCAATTTTCTCCCGCCCCAGAAGGCCGCAGCATAAAGAGGCGAAGGTCGTAGGATTTGCCGTCCTCGCTCCAATCCCAGGTTTGCACATAAACGCGCTCCCCGAACTGATCTACGATCCGCCTCGGCATGCTTCCCGTGGGCCGTTCCTGCCGAAGCCGATCGTAATCGCGCAGGCTCGCCAGGAAAACACCGCCCGGCTTCATTACCGCCAGCACGTTGGAAAAACCGAAAGCCAGATCCGCCACGGTAGTGAGATGGGCGAGGGAATTATCAAACGAAATCACGGCATCGAAAGAAGAGGTGGGCACTCCATCGAGAGTGCGCATATCGGCCACCTGAAAGTCCACTTTCAGGCCCATCTTCCCCGCCTCCTGTTTGGCTCTTTCGATCGCACGAGGGCTGATATCAGTGCCCATCACGCTATGCCCTGCCTGGGCGAGGCCGAGGCTCTGGGTACCCGTGCCACAAGAGCAGTCGAGCACGCGAAAAGGCCCCTTACTCCCCAATCGCGATCGGAGGAGCTTATCCAGCGTCTGGCCCTGGCTCTCGCATACGGAATACCAGTTCGAGGAGATGAGATGGTATTCCGCGGCCATCCGGTCGTAGAATTCAGCGCTATCCATGCCGGATTAGTTTCCCACGGAGGATGATGGTATGGCTAGACAATGAGCCAAGATTCCCGCCTCGTGTATTCGAGCGATCCCGAACAAAACAAGAAGTGCCCCAAGTGCAAAGAGATCGTGGCCGCCTGCCGATGCGTGGCGGAGAAAGCACCCGAGAAAGGCGCAAAGGGATACAAATTCGTGGCGGTTCTTCGTATCGAAAAGCAGGGCCGGGGCGGCAAAACCGTTACCGTGATCGATCGCCTCCCGAAACAAGAGCTCTTCCTCAAAGACCTCTGCAAAGAGCTGAAACAGAAATGCGGCACCGGCGGCACCTACCTCACCGATGGGCAGGACGGAGTGATCGAGATTCAGGGCGACCACCGGGAGAAAATTCGGACGCTCCTCTCCGCCAAAGGCATCCAGACCAAGGGCTAAGATCTTTATATTTAAAGGATTTTACCTTTCCCCTCCTTTTGTTGACTTTTTTAGTATGAAATAAGAGAATGGCTCCGCCCCTGATCCACCCCCTTGGAGCCTCTATGAAGAAAATTCTCCTACCAGCCCTGATCGCCTCTCTCCTCGCGGCCTGTGCTTCCGACAAAGGCCCAGTAGACGAAAACAAGTTCAAGAAAAAGGAAAGCGCCGTAAAGAAGGCCGATAAAAACGAAGGCCTCGTTACCCCGGAATGCGTAACCCTCGAAGGCAAATTCGTGAAGCAAGGCGCAGAGAACAGCCCGCAGGAATACGGCTCTCCTAACTTCAACCGCATCATCCTCGCCACCAAGAAAGAAGACGGCAAATTCTCGTACTCGTTCGACAATGTTTTCGTGATGGCAGATGGCGAAACCCGCCAAGCCGATACCATTAAAGCCAAGGGAGTTTGCGACGATACTTCCTTTGATCTCACCATCACTGAAGCCGACGGCGAAGTGACAACCGCCAGGTTCAAGCGTATCGACGAAAAAACGGTAACTATCGAAGTAAAAGGTAAGGCACTGCTCGCGTCCCTCAACGGAACCTTTAACAAAGAAGCAGACGCTGCGGCTCCCGCTCCGGCCAATCCTCCTGAGCCCGTAACCCCAGAGGACGACGGAGAGATCGAACAATAAGATTAACCGCGACCCCCGTCACGATCCTCCCAAACCGCCTCAACCTAAGAGGCGGTTTTTGTTTTTCTCTTTTCGAAAATTTCACACGCCGCAGGATTGCCCTTCTTGCCAAAATCCGAGTAGACTGTTTTTACCCGACACAACCTCGCTTCAGGAGGCAGATGTGCTCGCGCGCCTAGTTTTCTTTGGTCTTGCTATCTTTCTATTCATTTGGGGAACCGCGCAGGGCGAAACGCTTGATCTCCCCTCCCACGAAGCCTATCGTATCTCTCAACCTTAACCACAGATCACGCGGCCATCCCGCCATCCGTGAAGGAGAGATCCATGTCAGACAACGATATGCAGGCCGAGCTCGAGCGCCTTCGCCGGGAAAATGAGCAACTCAAGCAGGGCCGCACTCGCGGCGGCGCCCTCAACCTCAAAGTTTCGCAAAAAGGTGCTGTGTCGCTCTACGGAATGGGGCGCTTCCCCGTAACGCTCTACCAGGAACAATGGCTCAAGGTGCTCGATTTCGGCGAAGAGATCCGCAAGTTCATCGAGGAAAACAAAGGCTCTCTCAAAGCCAAGGGCGAAGCCGAATAGCCCGGATGGTCATGTCCGAAAACGGCTAGTAAGCCGCGCTCGCGCAGGCTAACTTGCCTCCGTGGACCTCTCCCAGAGAGAAATTCTATTTAAGGCCATGAGCGCTCGCGATAAGCGCTTCGATGGCCGTTTTTACATCGGCGTGCGCACCACGGGCATCTATTGCCGCCCTGTTTGCCCTGCGCGGCCCAAGCTCAAGAACGTGAACTTCTACCGCTCTTCCGCCGAAGCCGAATCCGAAGGCTTCCGCCCTTGCCTGCGCTGCCGCCCCGATCTCTCTCCCTCCTCGCCCCTTTTCGAAGGCACCGCGGCCGTGGTGGCGAGAGCGCTCCGGTTGATTCAGGCGGGAGCCCCCGAGGGAGAAAGCCTGGAGAAACTCGCTTCGAAGCTTGGCCTCACCTCCCGCCATTTGCGGCGCCTCTTCGCCGAGCATGTGGGAGCCAGCCCTATGGAAGTGAGCACCTCGCGCCGCCTGCATCACGCTCGCCTGCTGCTCAGCCAATCGAAGCTGAGCATAACGGAAATTGCCCACGCTTCGGGTTTTCGCTCCCTGCGCCGCTTTCACCAGGCTTTTCGCGACCGCTACGCACGCAGCCCGAGGGCCTTCCGGGCGGAAGGAGAGAAATCCACCGGCAGCGGCCTCACGCTGGAGCTTCCCGTGCTGGAGCCCTTCGATTGGGAGCATCTTTACCGGTTTCATCACGCAAACCGAATAGAGGGGCTCGAAAGATTTGAATCCGGCGCCTATGAGAGGCTGATACCAGGCAAGCAACCTGGAAAAATCCTCGCCCGCCATTTAAGCGGTAAGATCCAGGTGGAGCTGGAAGGAATTCCTGCCCAGCAAATCCGCCCCTTGCTCGCGAAGCTGCGCCACTTTTTCGATCTCGACCATAACCCTGCTCACCCCAGCTCCTCCCATTTCCCTCGCAGCCTGGGAGGAGTGAGAGTGCCGGGTGCCTTCGATGGCTTTGAAACCGCAGTGGGCATCATCCTCGGGCAGATGGTGAGCGTGGCCGTGGCAAGAAACAAAATGCAGCGGCTCGTGGATCTCCACGGCCAACAACTGAACTCCCCCTGGCAGGGCCTGAACAAATCCTTTCCCAGCGCGAAAACGTTGGCGGAGGCAGATCTGTCGAGCCTCGGCATCACTCGCATAAGAGCTGGAGCGATCAAAGAGCTTTCCCGCCTGGTAGCCAGAGGTGAACTGGATCTTTCACCTTCCGCACCCTTGGAACAAACCCGCTCCAAACTCTCCTCCATTCCCGGCATCGGCCCCTGGACCGTGGAGATGATCTCCATGCGGTGCCTTTCCGATACGGATGCCTTTCCGAGCGGCGATCTGATCGTGAAACGAGCCATGGAAAAACTGAAGCTGCCCCAGGAGCAATGGAAGCCCTGGCGCGCCTATTTGTCCCTATGGATCTGGAAACATTACGCGCAGGAGCTCTCCCGCCCGAAAAGAAAGAAAACCTCCAGGAAAGGAAACTCCCGATCATGAACACCATCTGCTGGCAAAGCCCTCTGGGAAAAATGCACCTCGCCGCCAGCGAGCAGGGAATCACGGCGCTGGCTTTTTCGGAAAACTGGGATCAGGTGAAGGCCCAGCTCCGCAGAACAGGGGAGAAATTTGAAGAGAAGGAAACTCCGCTCCTCCGCAAGGCCGTAGCTGAGCTTCGAGAGTATTTCGAAGGAAAAAGAACCGGATTCTCCCTGCCCCTCGATCTCAAAGGCACGGATTTTCAGCGCCAGGCCTGGGAGGCGCTGCGCAGTATCCCCTATGGCTCCACCCTCACTTACCGTGAGCAGGCGCTCGCCATGAAGCGGCCGAAAGCTATGAGGGCTGTAGGTTCCGCGAACGGCCGCAACCCGGTTTGCATTCTGATTCCCTGCCATCGCGTGATCGGGGCGAATGGCTCCCTCACGGGCTATGCGGGCGGAATTGCCGTTAAAAAAGCGCTTTTGGAAATCGAGGCGAAACGCTAAGGTCGGCAGATGAGCGAATCCCAAACCCATATTGTAACCATGCAGAATTTTGAGGAAACCGTAGAGAAGCACGAAATGGTGCTGCTCGATTTCTGGGCTGGATGGTGCAAGCCTTGCCAAACCTTTCTTCCGGTTTTCGAGGAAATGGCGAAACACAATCCCGACATCCATTTCGCCAAAGTGAACGTGGAAGAGAACAAAGACCTTGCGGAGGCTTTTCAGGTACGCGGCGTTCCCATGCTGATGGCCTTCAAAAAGGGAGAGCTGGTGTTTGAGAACGCCGGGCTGCTGGCGCCTCCCCAGCTGGAAAAGCTGCTGGATTCGCTGCGCACCCTTGATCCGGCGGAACACGCACCCACAGAAGAGCAGGAGCCTTAAGTCCCGAATCTAGGGCCGGGGTGGCCCGTAAACTCCGGGAGGAAGCGATTTCACGCCTCTGGTAGGCACGGTTTCCCGGCACTCCAGCTTGGCCGTGCGGGTGATGCAGTTGGTACCGCCACAAAAGCGATTGTAAAGGGCAGCCTTGCCGCTCCCTTCTTTCAGAAGGCGGCGGCTCACGTAAAGGTATCCTGAGCCTTCCACGCCATCGGCCACCCAGTGAGGGAAGCCTTTATAAACCCGGTCGCCATTCGATTTATTGGCTTTGAGCTCGCCATTGTCTTTGCGGGCGTCGGCCCAGTAGTTCTCCACTTCCGCTTTCGCGATCCCCAGGCGAAGGGTGATCTTGTGGTCTCGAACGTTGTCGGCCACTTCTTTGCACGTGAAGGCTTCCAGGGAATCGATGGCAGCTTGAGCCGCCGGGCTGGAAAGTAAACTCGAAATAAGGGCGAGAGAAATCGCCATCACAAATCTCATAGGGTCCTCAGGATATGCGATTGGGTTCTCTAGGTCATTAGCGCGGCGCGCTGTATTCCGTCAATCCGATTTTTTCGGCTCTTCCATTTTGGTAGGGGCATTTTGAGGATCATAGGGGCAATTTCGGCATCCGAGCCCGCAGCAATAGCCACGTTTCATCAGATACGCGGAGGAAAATACCCAGAGGCCGCTCTCCGGGTCCAAAGAATAATCTTCGCTCTCTTCCGCCGGATCCATCCGTCAGCTCTTTTTTCGCTTCTGATAGTAGCCGGCCGAAGAGGGCGGCAAAGGACTCTTGCCGAGGATCATATCCGCCGCCTTCTCCGCGATCATCATCACCGGGGCATATAAATTTCCATTGGTGATATAGGGCATCACGGAGGCGTCCACCACACGCAGGCCCTCCACTCCATGCACCTTCATGCTGAGAGGATCCACCACGGCCATGGAGTCCGAAGCCGGGCCCATTTTGCAGGTGCAGGAGGGATGCAGTGCGGTTTCCGAATCCTTTGCCACCCAATCGAGGATTTCCTGATCGGTTTCCACGCCAGGCCCGGGGCTCACCTCGCCCCCATTGAACTCATCGAAGGCTCTCTGGTTCAGAATCGCCCGCGAAACCCGCACGGCCTCGATCCATTCCTGCCGATCGGTGGGAGTGGAAAGGTAATTGAAGCGCAGAGCGGGATAAACCGAAGGATCCCGGCTCTTGATCTTCACCGTGCCTCTTACATCGGAATTCATCGGCCCCACGTGCACTTGGTAGCCGTGTCCGCCCGAGGGAGAGGTGCCGTCGTAGCGAATCGCAAGCGGTAAAAAGTGGAACTGGAGGTTAGGATACTCCACCTTATCGTTGGACCGGATGAAGCCACCGGCCTCGAAATGGTTGGTGGCTCCGGGGCCTTTGCGGAGGAAGAGCCACTGAAAGCCGATCCAGGGCTTGTTGTACCACTTGAGGGCCGGCCATACGCTCACCGGTTTTTTGCAGGCGAACTGGATATACACCTCGAGGTGATCCTGGAGGTTTTCCCCTACTCCCGGAAGATCGTGCACCACCGGAATCCCGAGCGCCTCGAGCTCTTTGCGGTTTCCGATTCCGCTCAGCTGCAGGAGCTGGGGAGAGTTGATGGCGCCTCCACTGAGAATCACCTCTTTCGCCCTCACCTGCACCAGGCGGCCGCGTTTTTTATACTCCACGCCCCCGGCCTTTTTCCCCTCGAAGAGAACTCGGGTAACCAGGCAGCGGGTGCGAAGCTCGAGGTTTTTCCGGTGGAGCACCGGATGCAGATAGGCGCGGGCGGCAGAGAGGCGGCGGCCACGGTATACGTTACGATCGAACGGCGCAAACCCTTCCTGTTTATACCCGTTCACATCGGAGGTGAGAGGGTGCCCCGCCTGCTGCACGGCCTGGAAAAAAGCCTGAAAGAGCGGGTTGGTGCAAGGGCCGGGCTCGAGCTTGAGGGGGCCTTCGCCCCCATGCCATTCGTCGGCCCGGGGAGAATTATCGCTCCCGCCCTTGAGACGGGTTTCCGAGCGGATGAAATAGGGCAGGCAGTGGGCATAGCTCCAGCTCTCCATGCCGGGATCCTTGGCCCATTTCTCAAAATCCATGGGATTGCCGCGGATAAAGATCATCCCGTTGATCGAGCTCGATCCTCCGAGCACCTTGCCGCGGGCGTGGTACACAGAGCGGCCGTTCATGAATGGCTCGGGCTCCGAGCGGTAGCCCCAGTCGTACCAGGGATTCCCGAGCGGCACGGAAAGGCCGGCCGGCATGTGAATGAAGATATCCCAGAGGGAATCGGGCCGGCCCGCCTCGAGCACAAGCACCTCGCGCGAAGGATCCTCACTCAAGCGGTTTGCCAGGGCGCAGCCCGCGGAGCCTCCGCCCACGATGATGGTATCAAAAACTTTTTCGCTCATCTCCGTTTCCCAATTCTTCAGAAAGGCGAGGGTATGTCGGCGAGGTCCACATACACACTCTTCACCCTGGTATAGTGCTCGAGAGCTTCGAGGCCGTTCTCCCGGCCAACTCCGCTCTGCTTCACGCCGCCGAACGGAATTTCCACGGGGGTGATATTGTAATTATTAATCCAGCAGGTGCCGGCGTCCAGGTTCGCGATCACCCGGTGTGCCCGCGAGATATCCCTCGTAAACACTCCCGCGGCAAGGCCAAAATCGCTATTGTTCGCACGGGCCACCGCTTCATCCTCCGCGCGGAACTTCAGCACCGTCATCACGGGGCCGAAGATCTCTTCTTTGGCGATGCGCATCTCGTCTTCGGCTTCGGAAAAGATCGTGGGGCTTACGAAATTTCCTTTGCCGAGAGCGCTTCCGGCGGGCCATGCGGGCTTTCCGCCCCCGCAAAGCAAACGCGCGCCCTCCCGCGATCCCTCCGCGATATACTGCAGCACCTTTTCCTGGTGAACTTCCGAGATCAACGCGCCCATCTGAGTGGAGGGATCCTTGGGATCGCCCACACGGATCGTGAGGGCCCGCCTCGCCGCCTCCTCGCAGAATTTTTCGTAGATCTTTTCCTGCACGAAAACACGCGTGCCGTTGGAGCAAACCTCACCCTGGGTGAAAAAATTCGCAAGCAGGGCGGCGGATACGGCCTGGTCGAGAGGGCAATCCTCGAAAACCAGAAGAGGGCTCTTACCCCCGAGCTCCATGGTTACGGCCTTCAAGGTGCCAGCGGCCGAAGCCATCGCTTTCTTTCCCGTGGGCACGGAGCCCGTGAGAGAGATCTTCGCCACACCGGGATGCTCTGCGAGAGCCCGCCCCACCTCACCGGCGCCTTGCACCACATTGAACACGCCGGATGGAAGGCCGGCCTCCATCAGAATCTCCGCGAAGGCCAGCGCCGACAAGGGTGTAAGCTCGGAGGGCTTGTAAACCATGGTATTGCCCGCGGCGAGTGCGGGAGCGGCTTTCCAGGCGGCGATCTGCAGCGGGTAATTCCAGGCGCCAATGGCGGCGCATACGCCGAGGGGTTCACGGCGCGTATAAGCGAAGGCGCTCGGCCCGAGGCTCATCTGCCGGCCGGAAAGCCCGGCCACGATGCCGCCGAAATACTCCAGGCAATCGGCGGCGGAAGGAATGTCCACGGCACGGCTTTCGGCGATGGGTTTGCCGGCGTCTTCGGTTTCTACCAAGGCAAGTGCTTCGGTTCTTTCCCGCAGCAGTTCGGCAGCCTTCCGCAGAATGCGCCCTCTTTCCACAGGCGCCTTGGCCCGCCATTCAGGAAATGCCCTGGCTGCGGCTTGTACGGCTTCATCCACCTCCGCCTTGCTCGCGCTTGCCACTTCCGCGATCACCTCATTCGTGGCGGGATTCCGGCTGGAAAAAACGGGGCCCGAACCGAAGGCGGCCCGGCCGTTGAAGAAAATCCCCACTTTTTTCATTTGTCCTCCCTTCGCTGCGCAAACAGCCAGATCACAGAAGTTAACACAAGACCCATACCGATTCCCATGCGGAGGGAGATCTGCTCTCCCAACACCAGCACTCCCAGCACCACCGCCACAAGAGGATTCACGTAAGCGAAGCTCATCACCAGCGGAAGGGGCAGAGTTCTTACCGTATGCTGATGCGCGAGATAGGCCAATACGCAACCCGGCACTACAAGATAAAGCATAGCCAGCCAGGCCCGGGTATCGGGAATGAGCCAGATATTCGCGCCAAGAAAGAGTGCGATCACGGCATTCACCACTCCGGCCGCGAGCAGCTGATAGCCGCTGGCCACGATCACGTTCAGCTTGCCTCCTTTTGCCGAAAGCACCGAGCCCAGGCTCCAGAGAAAGGCGCTGAAGAGCACGAGCGATGCGTTGAAGAAGGACGAGGAATCAAGCTCCTCACGGTTCATGGGAAGAATGGCAAGCACGCCCAGAAACCCCAGCAAGAGCGGCGCCCAAACCCTCCAGCCGGCCCGTATCGGCCCGGACAGAAGCACGGTCCAGAAGGGCATGCTGGAGAAAAGCAGCGCAGATAATCCTGAGCTCAGAAAGCGCGAAGCCCAGATCAGCAGAGTGTGTCCTCCCACCCAGAGAAGCGCGCCGGTGAAGGAAAGATAAGCGAACTCTCGCGAGGTGAGCCGCATGGGAAGCCTTTGCCAAGCACTCCAGCCCAGCATGAGCAAACCAGCCGCCAAGGTGCGGATCGCGGCGAGGGCATAGGGATTGAACCCGCCTTCTCCCGTAACGGCCACGCGGATCGCGAGGAAGGTGGATCCCCACACCAGATAAACCACTAGAAGAGCGAGCAGGCCCGTTCGGGAAAGGCGCATGATTCATTGAGCTTAATGCTTAAATCAGCCGCACGCCACGCAACACAAGAGCCAGCAAAAGCACACGCTAGCGGATCAGGCCTTGGCGCTTGAGGTTTTGAATCAACGCATCACGATAGTAGGGATCGTTTTGCATGAGGTAGATGGCGCTCTTGGTGCGCGATCCCACCACTCCGTCCTGGTAAACGCTGGGCCCGAAGGAATCCGGTCCCCCCACCTGCATCGAAGTCTGGTTGATGGCTTTCTGGAGGCGTAGAGCGTCGTCGGCATTGCGCACTTCGATTCCATTGGTGGAAAGGAAGTTGCTGTAGTTGGCCTGGAGATCCACGCCGGTCACTTTGTTGGGAGCCCCAACGGCGGCCTTATACTGGTCGTACTCTTTCCAGCTCTTGGGCTTGCCCCAGCGATCGGATTCGGAAATAGGTGCGGGCTCTTCGGGCTCCGCGCTCACGGGCGCCGCTCTAGGCTTGGCCACGCTATCGCCGGGCGGGATTTCGGTGGGGCCTTGGCCGTTGCGAAGGCCGTTAAATCCGCCTTGCTTTGTCTCGGGTTGCGCCTGCTTGGGTTTCTCCTGCGCCTTTGGTTCTGCTTTCGGCTCAGGCTTCGGCTTCAGTTCTTCTTTTTTCTCTTTGGCTTTGGGAGCCTCGGCCACAGAAGTTTCACATCTGATTTTTTCGATATCGCGGATCATCGATCGCAAGGAGTCGCCGTAGTCGTCAAGAAGCTGATCGAGAGTTTCCACCCTCTTCACAAATTCATTGAGATCTGCGCTGTTATTTTTCAAATGCGCCACACTGTGAAATACCCGAAGCGCATCGGAAGGGCAGTTCGGCACACTGGGAGTTTTTTCAAAAGCGGAAGTGAGCGCCTGAAAAGGAGTTTTACCCATAAGAGCGCTGAGCGATTCCTTGTAAAGCTTGCGAAGATCCGTTTCCGCAGGCCGCTCTACATTAACTTTGATCGCTGCCCTGGCACGGGAGATCACGGTTTTTTTCGATTCGAAATCGGCCACAGCCGCATTCTTATAACCCTCGCAGGCATCCACGCTGGCGAAGGCATCAGGCCGGCTTTTCACGCCGCTTTTAACTTTGGAAATTTCGCTGAGGATAACTTGCTGGTAACCGAGGTGCTTGCGTTCCATAGGGTCGAGGAAAAGCTCTTTCACCTGCTTCGGGTAAGAAGTGCAGGCCAGGCCTCGCTGCCGCAAGTACTGTAGCTTCCGCTGAAGCTCGGAAACGTTTTGCTGAATTTCCTGCTGCCTGCGATCCAACGCCGACTGGGCGGCATCGGCGGAATAACGCTTAGCCTCGGCTAAGGCGGAAGAGAGGAAGAGAAGGCCACAGAATATCAACGTGGGGGTGGTCACATTACCTTATCGCCCGATTTCCTGGGCGGCTTGATCAGGATCTACCAGGCGGCACCCCCTGATTTTTCAGGGTTTTTTCGCCTGGGGACTGGGTCATATTAGAATAAAAACTCTATTTATTTAGAAAATAAATAAATTATTTCAATTAGTTCTAGCCAACACGGAATTCGGGCGCTATTTCTCTCGACAGAGACAAACAAGATTTTAGGAGCGCATTTATGAAATTCTTTCTGATTCCTCTCGTAGCATTGTTTTCCCTCGAAGCTTCGGCTGCACAGATCGCCGCCTTGGACTGCCTCGGCACCAATGGGGTAACCATCAAAGGTGAATCCACCCGGGGCGAAATGCTTCGCGTAACCACCCGCTGGGGAATCTTCCGCAAAGACTTCCACGCTTCGATCGGTACCGGCCCTGACGCTGGCACCACCTACGTAAACCTCAGCTCGGAAAACGGCATCGAGTACATCCTGGCTCTCGGCGCCAACCCTGCCAAGAAGCTCACCCAGAAGAGCAGCGGCACCATCCTCCAAACCAGCTCGGTTCGCGGCGTTCAGCCCTCCGTATTGGCTTTCGTTGCCTGCGACATCCGTTTCACGAAGTAGTTTTGATCCGTTCGGCGCGCTGAATAGAGCGCGCATCGAGCCGGGCGCCACCCCCTAAGGGCGTCCCGGCTCTTTTTTTCAGGCGTCAGGCGAAAAAGATCCCGAAATAGCCGATTTTCTCGAATCCCAGCCCTTGGTAGAGCTTCTGCGCGGCCAGGTTCTTCTCTCCGGTGAATAAAATCATACGCCGGATGTTATGAATGCGGGCACAGTCGCTCAAGAGAACCTTCATTACGGTTCTGGAGAATCCCCGCCCCCTCATTTCCGGAACGGTATAAACACCGCCAACCTGGCCGATATCAAGAGCCCTCGCGTTCAGCGCGGCCGTCGACAGGAGCCGGCCGGATTCAAAATAGCCCCAAAACTCTTTCATGGCCGTATAGCGCTCAAAGTTCGCTCTCAACGCTTCGTCTGAAAGATCTTCTTTGAGCCCCTCTTCCCTGGTGTAGGCACGGCGGATAGGAAGCCACTGCGAGAATTCGTCGCTACTCAGCAGGCGCACCTTGGAATGGCCTTCCGCCACGGAAATTTCCCGCAGCTGGTAAAGATGCTCCCTGGATTCAAACGATGCCGCTTGGATTTTCTCCTGTTCCTTGAGGTACTCCCAGAAAGACGAGGCCGCGGCCCACTCGCCAATAACCCCCTTGATTGGCATTGGTTCCCGCCGGCATGCTTCGAGGATGAGCTCGTTCGCCCTTTCCTCGGGCTCCGCACTAAGGAGGAGATTGCCCCTTCTGGTTAGACAAAACACCCCTTTCACTTCCCCCGAATCCATCAGCAGCTTGAAGTTTCCGGAATTCGACTGCTCCGTGAGCCGGGAGCCCTGATCTTCAAAATTTCCCAACAGAAACATGCTCGAAGCGAATCTAGCGGTAAGAAAGGCAAGGGCTTTCTGCTCAAGCTCGGAATTCCAGGCCGTCACGTTTAGGCGGGTGTCCATAAGGGAAAAATACCCCGCCCCGGCCGCCCTCTCAATCCTTTAGCCAAATTCGGGCAATTCCAGAGCGGTACCACCGCCCGGTTCCACCCCACTCCCAAAACCAAATTGGAACCAGCCTCATCTGCTGGCCATGGCTTCTAATACGCTTTATTTCGCTCTCGGCACCTCCGGCGCGATTTTCACTCTTGGCACGAGCATTGCCTTAGGGCTCGCAACAAATCATTTTCAGCGGCGAAACGCAAAAGCGCGGATCGCTGCGCTAAACCAAACGGCTCATCCCCTGTAACGAGCTTAAAAAAAAGGAACCTACCATGAAACTCTTCGCACTTGCTTCCGCTCTCGCCGGCATCATCATCTGCCCTCCTGCTGACGCCCGCTCCCTGCAAACCCAGGAATCCCACGTGCTCCGCCACGTGATGATCGATGGCCAGCCAACCAAACACGTGGGCGTGCTCACGATCAACCACGCCGCCAGCACCATCAAAGTAGACATCATGAACGACATCTGCGGGCACTACGCCAAGCGCGAGCCCGGCACCTTCACCTGCCTCGCCATGCCCGTTAAAGTAACCACCCTCGAGGTGCCTCTTGAGAAGCGCGAAAAGAGCTGCGGCTCCCTCGTGCTCAGCGGCTCCGAAGACAACCGCATTCGCGACGGCTTCGGCACCGAGATCACCGTGATGAATCACTCCGGCCGCATCTGCGAAGACGTGCGCCCCTTCTTGATCGAAGTGCGCGCCACCCGCTTCAATCCCTGGACCCAGACCGCCACCCACTTCTACCTCGGCGGCAATTAATTTCCCTGTTCCGATCCTGTTCGCGCCTGCCCTTTCACCGGGGCGGGCGTTTTTTATTTCAACCGGTCTTTTCCATGGCCGCGCCTCGGCTGCTTTTCTTCCGCCCCAAAAAGGCGCACAAACTTCAAAAAGCTCTCGCGACTGAGATCCACCGACCGATCGAGGTAGTGGTCGGTATCGGCCTCGAGCTTCGAGATGGCCTCTTTGCCGGCGAACGCCTCCACCTCTTCCCTGTTGGACGGCACCTTCAAGAAGCGCTCGATCATCGCCCGGTCCACCTCCAGGTGGAACTGCAGGCCATAGGCTTTGTCCCCGTAGCGGAATGCCTGGCCAGCGCAGTTTTCGGAAGAGGCCAGATGCTCAGCGCCGGAAGGGATGTCGAAGGTGTCGCCATGCATCTGGAAAACCTTTTCCACCGGGCGGAAATGCGAAAGCAGCGGATCGACAGCGCCCTGGGAGGTGAGATGCAGATCATGCCAGCCCACCTCTTTGCAGTGGTGCTTTCGCACGTTGGCTCCCAAAACGTGCGCGAGGATCTGAGAACCCAGGCAGATTCCGAGCACCGGAATATCGCGCTTCAAAGCCTGCTCAATCAGCCTCATCTCCACTTTGAGGTGCTTATACTGATCCGCCTCGTATACGCCCATCCACCCGCCGAAAACCACGAGGCCGTGGTATTTGTCGAGAGCGGGATCGGCGGCGGGATAGCGCTCGAAGTTCACGTAGCGGATATTGAGCTTCTGCTCCTTGAGCAAAGGATTCAGGGTGCCGAGCACCTCTCCCGCGATATGTTTAAAAACGATCACTCTGCGCATAGAGATAAGGAATATTTTACCATTTCCCGCGCCCACGGGAAGGCGGTAAGCTGAAGTGGCCATGATGGTGCTTTTTCTTGCTCTTTGGCTCAGCTTTCCCAGTCTGGCCGAAACCAATCCCGCCCCCCTCCTCCCCCCCAAGACCATGCTTCATGTGGGCCAGAAGGCGCATATGCTGGAAAACGGCCGCCAAGGCACCATTCCCGAAGAAACCTGGAACCGCTACATCATGGGACGGGAAACCCGGTTTGGGCTGGTGCCCTGGAGGCGTGGCCTTTATGGCGGGGAAAACCTGGATTCCCTGGAACTCTACGCCACTGCTTACCTGGGATCCAGAAACGGCACGCCCAAAACCCCCTGGCTGATGCGGATCACGATCAAGGACGAATGCCGGAAACCGGAGGCGGTAACGGATCTCGCCAATGACGAGAAGTTTCTGGGCTGGCTTTTCGAAAACACCCACCGCTTGGTGAAAAACTACTCCTACTGCCTGAACCTTAAAACCCAGGATTGCGGGGAGCTCATCGTGGGCACCCAGCCCGTTTCCAACGGCCGGGAAGAGAACCTTTGCGACGATCTCATGCAGGAGCTGATCCTCGGCACCAAAGCCCGGGTGGTAAGGGATACCGAATGGTTTGCCTCCTGGTATCTGCGGGACCGCAGCTGCATCGAGAAGCTCGAAGCTGGGCCCGATGTGGTTTTGCAGGCCCTTGCCGAAGCCGGATGGGACCACGCCAGCCGAAACCGCTCTTTCTCCCCCACTACGCCCTATGGCCTGGGGAATTTCGCGATCCTGATGGGCGCCCTGGCCGATAGCAATGGCGCGGATCCTAAAACGCTCGATCTCCTGCACTCCAAGCTGCGCTCCTCCGACATCAAAACGAGCCATGGAGACCAAAGCTTGTTATGGATACGCGAAGCTGGACCGGCGGCCGTGGAAGCCTACCGGCGCTGCGAGAAGGCTGGAAATCTGGAAAACTTTCGAAGCTATCAGGAAGCTCTGATGAAAGAGCTGCATAAGCCGGATGCCCTAAAATTCGACGGGCCCCTGTTTGCCACGCTAAGCGCACTCTCTGGTGAGCTCAAGCAAATCTGCCACTAGCGCTCGGCGGCCACGGCGCTTTCCACGAAGAAGAATTTGCCGATTTCACCGAACAGCTTTGAAAAGATCCAGGCGCCTTGCCAGGCGGGATCCGCCTTCGGAGCCTCGGCCAGCACGATGGCTTTTTCTTTCAGCTGGGCCTCAGCCACCATCGCATCCTGCTGCAGGTTTTTCTTGGTTAGCTCAATCACTTTTCGCTGCTTTCCCAATGCCATTCCAAAAGCTGCGTAAGGCGGGCGCAGTACCGACCAGTATCTGCAGGCACCCTCTTTATTGCCCTTGCAAATCGCACCACCTTTATCGATCAGCTCCGCCATTTTTCGCACGCCACACTTCACATTGGCGTTGGGATCGGTAAGAGATCCTTCCGGGCACTCGCCTTGTGACATTTGCATGCATCCCTGGCTGGGCTTCATTCCCCCAGGCTCCTTGAAATGCTTGGCTGGGTTTCCGCCGGATTCGAGCTTGATCACGGCCTTCACCAAAGCGGTAAAACAACGGCTTACGTCCTGATAGTGCTCTGGCCCACAGAAGCGATATTTATCAAACGCCTTACCGAGCTTTTGCTCGTGTTGCTTTACCGCGGCGGGCACCGCCTGATCGCAAGCGTTCCCGTTAGCGAAGGCAACAGTGGATGAGAGAAAAAGTCCCGAAAGAATCAGAGAGATGTTTTTCATGAGTCCCCTCTTTCCCTGCCAAGGTAGCAGCATAAGCCGGGCCGTTTCCTAACCACTTGAATCCTAAGAGTTCATTCCCATGGAAAACGTCTAACAATCCGCCAGGTGTCTAAAGCTTGTACATCCCGCATTTTCCGGCACCGATTTCGTTACCTGAGAAGGCGATTCTTCCGATAACGAAACATGGGTTGGTGCCACCGGAAAAAGATCAGAACGTTCACGTGGCTATTGCTGAGCTTGGAGCTCTCGGCAAGCGGGCAGGAAGCGGTTGCCGCCCCCAATTGTGCGGCCCTGATGACCGTTTTGGACCAAGTTACCTCCTGCCCGGAAAACAAGATTCTACTGGGCGCCTCCGTGCAATGCCTGAATGATTTCGAATCGAGAATCAGGCAAGCCCGCAAAGAGCTGGAAAACTCGCTCGTGGCTCCAAACACCCACAAGCACGATGCCGGCAAAGTAGGCCGGCAAACTCAAAGTTTCGGCTTCAACTCCAGCAACCAGCGGATGAACGCGGAGAAGCTGGCACAGCTGCTCACCTATGGAAAAAATTCAAGGGAGGAGATCAATCAATACATGCGCAATTTAGTGATCGCCTTCACAACTCAGGGCCAAAGCCCTGATATCGATGCTCCCGGAGCCATTGAAGAATTCAGCGAAGACGAATGCTATGGCGAGCCCAGAAAAGAGATTGAACAGGTTCTCGCCCGCGTCGACCAGGATCTTGCGGAACTCGTCCAAACCAAAGCCGCAGCCGAAGGACTGAAAGCGGCAAGCGATCAGCGGGAGAGTTCTCTTGGCCCCGGCGAATACGGCGGAAGGCAAGCCGCGAACAGCTATCGCACCCACAGCGGAAACAGCAAAAACGGCCGAAGCGATGTAACCGGCTTGAAAGAAGACGAAGAAAAAAGGGAGCACGCTTCTTCGCCTGCCTACTCGCAAAACGTGAGCGATCCCGGCCGAAGCACCACCTCCGCGGGCAACACCTCTCGAATTTCTTCACAGAGGAAAAACCTCCATCCCGCCGAAGAGCTCGAACGCTTCCGCAACCCGGGCATCGGATCCAATATGGATCCATCGGGAAGGTTCAGCAACCGGGGCTCCCTCTCTGCCGACGAGGAAAGGGCGAGATCCGCGAAGCAGCCGACTTCTGCCGATTCCTCCCGGGATTCCGAGTCCTCCTCTGTCGGCTCGCTCTTTTGGGATAAAAATCCGAACTCCTCCCAGCTGAACCTCGGGCTTGGGGATGAATACCGCGCACCAGCCTCGGGCACCGGAAGCATGACTGGAGGCAAGAACAAGATAGCAGAAGCTACCTCGTCGGGCGAAAACGTTCCATCGCCCGCGCAGCCTGCAACTCAAGCACGGGAGTCCACTTCCACTCTCTTTGAACGGGTAAGCTCCCGCTACCGAAAGCTCGATCTCTTCCGTAACCCTTGATCCGGCTCCAACTTCCCCCTCTCTGAATAAGCAGAAGTCACCTGCCTAAAACTTAGACAGGCCCTTTTTCCCTAACCCTTGAATTCCCCTAGCTCGCAGGAGCCGTTTCTGGCCTCCCGCTTGCGATATTTCCCCTGATTGGCCTTCTATTTCAGCTACCTGAGCCAAGCGCATGAAAGGGCTCTGAGGAAAGAATGACTCTCTCTCTAGCCAGACTGAATCCTCGCCCGGCACGCGCCTGCCTCATGCTCACGATTTTGATCGGCGCCCTCATTTCCCCCCCCTCTGAGGGCGCTGACTCCTTTTCCAAGCTCGCCATACAGATCCCCCCAGGCATGGACGATCTCGACAGCCTGCAGGCCGATTACGAAAAAGCCTCCAAAGAGCTCGAAGGCCTCTTTTCGGAAGTGATCAAGAAAGCCCCGGCCTGCCCCAATGGCGCAGCTATGGCGGAAGGCCTGAAAAAGGCTCCCACGGCCCAGGCCAACCAGCGGAAAAAGATCGTAAACGCCCTGAACCTATCCAAGCTCGAACTGCAAACCGAAGTGGCGAAGCTCGACAGCGCCGGCGCCGATCGCGCACCCGCTTCTCTCTCGATCGTGGCCGTTTCGAAAGACCTGATCTCCAGTGGATCAGACAAGCCGTTAAAAGTGATCTCCGCTGAACAGAAGAAAATCAAAACCCACAACGACCGCATGCAGGCCACCGTGGCCGCGGCGGCGGCTTCCCTCGACGGCCAGGCAGCCCAATGCCGCGAGGCCTACCAGGCATATTTCGAAAAAGCTAAGCCCCTCGCCCTGGAGCTTCCCAAGAAGCTGGGCAAGGTGGAGCTCGGCCTCAAGGCTCATACCGAAGCCCTCAACCGCTGGGCCGATTCCGTAGGCCGCTCTTTAGCCAGCCACTGATCCCTAAGGCTGGCGCTCCGAGCTGTTGGCCAGATCCATCCCCATCACCAGCGCGATCTTCGAAAATACGAGCGCGTGCGCGAAGCTCGAGCTGCTCGAGATCACATCATTGGCCGTGTGGATCTTGCGGTTCATATTGTTCGTATCGCTCTCGAAAGGCATGAGCGTGGGATAACCCTGGCGGTACCAGCTCGCGTGGTCGGAGCAGGCATAACCGCAACGATCCGGGATGAGGCGCACGCCGAGATAGGCCTGGTTCATCGACACCAGGTATTCGCGCAGCCAGGGCGAGGTGTAGTCGTCCACGTTGCCCACCACCATCTGCCCGGATCCCGGGAACATGGTCATATCCAGCTGCAGCACGCTTACTACATCTTTCCCGGCGGCCTTATAGGCGCGGGCGATCTCTCCGGAGCCCAGCAGGCCGCTTTCCTCTCCGGCGTACCAGAAGAACTCGATCGTTCTCTCGGCCGGCCCTTTGGAAACCAGCACCCGCAGTGCCTCCAACAAACACGCGGAGCCAGAAGCGTTATCGTCGGCACCGGGGGCCCGGTTGCCTCCACTCCAGCCCGAGATGGAATCCAAATGCCCGCCCATCACCACGATCTCAGAAGGCCGCGAGCGGCCCTCGAGACGAACCTTGAGGCTTTTCTGCGGGGTGGAAGAATGAGAGATCAGCTCCACGCTCGCCTTGCCGGCATATCCTTTTACGAGATCTTTCAGCCTCGATTCGAGCTCCATCACATGCTGGTTGGGATTGGCCCCTCTATTATAGCGAGTGGGAAACGCCTGCAGCCACTCCACGGTGGAGCGGATGTTTTCCTCCCGAAGCTCGCGAAGAGCCGCTTCAATCGCGGGTTTCTTGTCCATCCTCACTTTCAGCGTGCGGGATAGAGCCAGGGAGCGATCCTTTTTCACTTTGGCCGAGAGATCGGAAAGCGCGTCCACCGCGGCCGTTAGCCCCGCCTTCGGAAGCACCTCGTATCCACCGCACTTTCCGGCTTCGTGCATCTTATGAGAGAGAGCGGCGAGCTGCTTGGGATTCAGAAGGGCATAGCCCACGTCGATGCTTTCGTCGCGGGCGAGAGGCTTGGCTCCCACGCTTTCGAGCATCGAGGCGTTCGCGAGCACCGGTTGGGCGGGAGCTGCGATCGCTGGAGTGGCGTAAGCAAGAGAAAGGAACGCAAAAGAGCAGAGAAGAGAAGGCTTGGTCATCGTTTCCATCCTTGGAAATTGGTGTGTAAGCCTATTCTACGCCTGAGAAAGGCGGCGGATATGAATAATTTTTGTTGCGAGGATTTGTTAAAATGAAAGAGCCTGCCCGCGCGATACACGGAACAGGCTTATTTCAGGTAAAAACTACTCGCTCGCTTGCGGATTACTTCAACTTCTCGAGCACGGGAGCGCAGATCTCGAGCGCCTTCTTCAGCTCAACGGGATGGCCGAACTGATCCGTGCAGCCGCGGGTTTCGATATCGGTCTTCAGAACTTCAGCGGCACCGCAGGTGGCGGAAGCGAGAATCGCGGCACTGAGAGAGCCCATGAATCCGCCCTTCTCCTCCTGTTCCTTGATCTTGGCGAGATAGGCGGCCGGATCGCGGAGGAAGTCAAAAAAGAGCTCGCGGAAGCGGAGCGCCTCTTCTTTGTCTTTCTGGGTAAACTTTTCTTCCGAGCCGGGCACGCAGAGCGCCTGGTAGGTCTGCTCTTTTTGCTCGGGAGTGATGTGGTCTTCAGAGGCCACGGCCAGGGTGGAAAGCAAGAGGCTGCCCAAGAGGGCGAGGGTCAGGGTTTTTCGGGTTTGCATACAGGGTCTCCTTTATTGAGGAGACCCTTTTATAATACTTGATTAGTTAAATCAACTTAAGGAAGCGAAAGGAGACCATCTAATTGTTTTTATTGCTCTTCCCAGACATGAGCTACTTCCGTCTACTCACTTCAATTTGGTTTAAATCCAAGGCTACGGCAATCTCCCTATCGCCGAATTTTTGAAACCCGCTGTACACCGTAAGATATTGCGGAAGGCGATTAATATCGAAGCTTGTCTCGTTAAAAGGGTTTCGCTTTGCATCGGCATGAAAGCCGGCCTTCAATCCGAGGGTATATTCATCGGGGGCCACGTCCCCAAGCTCCGCCAAAACAGCATATATTTTGAAGTAAACTGGCACGGGCGCCGATCGAGAAAAGCTCATCTCGCCGATTTGAAATCCCGCAGCGTTTCTTGTCAGCTCTAGCTTCTGGATGCCGAGATCTTCACGCGTCCCCTTACATTGCCGAAGTTCTGAAAAGCCCGCCGGGCAATTCACCAACCGAATCTCGGCCGCGAACTTCACGCTGCGAAATTCGGCAGCGCGAGCCAGAGTATCGCTTCCCACCAACAACAGTAATACGCCCATCAAACACTTCATGCTCTATCCTCCCAAAACTCTTCCACTTCCCGCAGGATCCCACTGCTCACGAGCTCCCGAGGGTCTTCCCGGAACCAGTCCTCCGGCATGCTCTTCACATAAGAAGGCAGCAGGAAGCGGTTGTCCATCAGCACGATCAGGCCACGATCCGTTTCGGAACGGATCACCCGCCCCGCCGATTGCACCGCCTTCGCCATCGCCGGAAAGGTATAGGCGTAATCGAAACCGGCCTCGTAATTCTTCTCATAATAGGCGCGCATCTCTTCCCGCTCAAGATCAAAGCTCGGCAGAGGCGGCCCCACCACGAAAGCACCGATGATCATCTTGCCGGGATAATCCACGCCCTCCGAAAACACCCCGCCCTGCACGGCGAAGAAAATCGTGGGCTGGCTCGCCGATTTCAGGTGCTCGAGAAGCTCGGTGATCTCATCGGCCCGCATATAGCGCTCCTGCCGGCGGATCGTGAAGCCGGCCGGGGCCGTGAACTTGCCCAGCACTCTTTCCATGAATTCGAAGCTCGGGAAAAAGGCGAAATAATTGCCCGGCTTCACGGCCGAGATGCGCTCGATCGTTTCCGCGATGCGGGGATAGTTCTTCTCCCGCTCGGAATACTTGCTCGAGATCTGCGGGATGATGAGCAGCTTACGATTTTCGCGGGCGAAGGGGGAACGGAACTCGGCCGTGCGGAGCTTCTCCCCTTTCAGCCCGGAAAGCTGGCCATAGAACTCGAAAGGCTTCAAGGTGGCCGAAAACCCCACCACCTGCTCGTAATCGTCGTAGGCGTTTTGGATCAGCTTGCTGGCATCACAGCAGGTGATCTTCACGATACCTCCCGTGGGATGCGGCTGGAAAGTGGTGAAGAACTCCTCGTGCGTTCCGGTTTCCACGTATTCAAGCGCAGAGGTGAACTCCCCCCAGTAAAAGCAAAGCCGGAGCACAGGATCGCCCGAAAGAATTTCTTCATCGCTCTCCAGATAGCGGGAAAGGAAGGCCCGCAGCAGCTGGTCCTGGTCATGAAAGGCGGCGGCAGGCGGCTGGATCTTGGAGGGGCCTTTGGTATGGGGAGGCGCGCACTCTTTGAGCACCTCAATGCAGGAAGCGAGAAGCTCCAGGGCTTCGAGCCTGAAGCGAAGCGGAAGCTCGTTGAGCTGCTCCCGCATTTTCTCCAGCGTATGGGAGGAAAGCTGGGGAGAGTGATAATCCATCGCGCGCGAGGGAAGGTTGTGGGCCTCGTCGATCACGAGGTTCGGCTTTCCCTCCTGATCGAGGCCATTTTCGCTGATGCGACCAAAGGCGGAGCGCGGGGCGAAAACGTAATTGTAATCGCAGATCACGGCCTCCACATCTTTGGCGGCATCGAGCTGGATCTCAAAGGGGCAAACCTCGTGCGCCCTCGCCACGGTTTCGAATACTTTCTTGGTGAGCCGCTTCTTGCGCGAAAGCTGGCCGAGCACATCGTGCTCATAGAGCTTGGTGTAATGATCCTTGGCGTATTCGCAATACTCGGGATTGCAGAGGGGCTCGTTCTTGAAACAGATCTTGCTCTTCGCCGTGATCGTAAGGGAGCGGATCTTGGCGCCCTTGTCCTGCAACCGCTCCACGGCGTCTTCCGCCACCGCATGCTGGGAATTCTTCGGCGTTACATAAACCACCCGCTGCCCACGGGCGAGCGCTTCCTTGAGCGAAGGATAGAGCACTCCCACCGTTTTCCCGAGGCCAGTAGGCGCCTGCAGGAGAAGGCGCTTCTTCTCCTCCATTCCTTTCTCGATCGTGGCGATCAGCTCGAGCTGGCCCTCTCTCGGCTGCTCAAAAGGAAAGGCCAGGTTCGCGGCTTCTTTCCGCCTTCTGCTCGCCCGCTTCTCCGCCGCCCTCGCCTCTTCCTCAAGCTCGGCGAGCCGCCGGTCCAGCCAGGCCTCATAGCCCTCCACATCGAGGAAAAAATCCATATCCTCGGAATCAAAGTTTCGAGTGCTCACGAGGTGGAAGGAAAGAGCGGGCACCACCCCCTCTTGCTTCCAGAAAAAATAACCGTAGGTTTGCAGCTGAAGGGCGTAGGGATGGTCGAGTGGTTTCTGGCGGATGCGTTTGGCCAGCTCGCGGGTGGTGAAGGTGCTTTTGATCTCTTCGATCCTGGGTTTTACGCCGCGGAACAATCCGTCCATCCGGCCGCTCACGCGGAAAAGATAGGGGCCCCGCTCGAACTCCATGGCGATCGGCACCTCGGATTCGTAATCATCGAATTCGCGGGCGCGGCGCTTCTGCACGCTCTGGTGGATCTCGATGCCAAGCTCGGTCACCCGCCCATAACCGGAAAGCAGATCGATGCTTCCCGTGCGCGGCACAGGAAGCGCAAACTCCCCAATGCTCACCTGCACGGTTTTCAATCCGCTCTGGATAATGGAATCCTGTTTTGCCACGCCTCAGGCTAACAAATTCACTTCTCCGCTTCGAGCAATCGACTCCCTGCAAAATACGATTTTATCTCATTCTTGTAAGGCTTTGTTTTTACTGATCTTTATCCACATTGAACCTGTCTCCAAAAGTAGACGATAGCGAATCTAGGAAACGAAAACCGGCCCACGGAAAGGCCCCCGAATGCACCACCCCCACCTCGTTCCTTTCGTGCTTTTCCTCCTTTGCCTCGATCCCGAAAATGCGGGAGCCGGGCAAGAAGCCAGCTGCGATCAGATCCGCGACCGCACCCTCGGCGAACTCAAAGGCTTCAGCGTGGAAAACTCCGGCGTTCAGGAAGCCTGCCGCTTCAATTCGCGCGCTCCGGCCAACCGAAAACAATTCGGCTTTTTCTCCCAGGGAATCTGCGAACGCACCTATACGGAAGTGAACGGTTATGTGCAGAAAGTGAAACGGGAAGTGGAAAGCGCCTGCCGTGCCCTCGGTTCTTCCGAGGCTTGCCCGGCCTCTCAGAGCGCCTGCCTTAGGGCGGCCGCCTCCCGCTTTTCCCAGGCGGCCCGGAAACTATCCAGCGCCAGGGAAATCCTCGGGCAAGCGAAAAGCAGGATGGGAGACCTGCGGATCCAAAACGCCCAGGTAGCCCGCGCTTACGCGGAGAACCTGAATCGCATTCAGTTTGCTCTCGAAAAACACCGCACGCTGCCCTCCCCGCAACCCGAATCCCCGCTCGACTTCCCGAGAAGCGATCTCACCGGAGCCGACTCCAAGCGCACCGAGGGCCTGCCAAGCCTCCGGGAAGTGCTCCGCACCAGCCAGCTCAACGAGGACACCAGAGCCATTCACGCCCGCGCCCTGGCGATCGACCGCGCCTTTCTTCCCGGCTCGAAGACCCCGCCGGAGTACCTCGGCCCCTATGCCGGCGAGCAGTTCCAGGCCTTCCGCCATGCGGGAGAATTTTCCGACATCTCTTCCAAGCTGAAAGCCGAGATCGGCGCCATCACCGAAGAGCTGGAAACCAACGGCCGCCGCGCGGAGCTCGCCGCCAAAAGGCTGGAACGAATGCCTGCGGAAACCGACAGGGTAGAGCGCACGCCAGAGGAAGAGCCGGAACGCACCTCCGCGATTCCTCTTCTCGGAGGGTTCCCCTCGCCAAACAATGGCGGTGCCACGCAAGCCACCCGCAACGCCCCCGCCGAAAGCCGCTCCGATATCCAGCTCGGGCGAATCACTTCCGCCGCCAAGGGTGCCGCTCTTCTTCTTAACCTCGCCGCCGAAGCCGGAAAGAAAGATGATCCGGAGAAAACAGCGGCACAGCCGGGAACCCCCTCTCCCTCCTCCGCCCTTTCGCCTTCCGGAAGCGAGGAACCTGCCCCCTTGCCCATGGAACGCAGGCCCGCATTGGCGGAGGCCACCACGGAAGCCGTGATCGCCCCGCTCTTTCCCTCTTTGGGGAAGCTCTACCACCATGAGGAAGAGGAGGCTCCCGAAGCCCTTTCCTTTTCGGTGGCCACGGCAGCGCCTCCCGTTTCCCACCTGCCGGGAGGGGCTCTTTCCGCTTCAGGAGCAGGCTCCTCGAAAAATCGCTCAGGCCCGAAAGAAGCGTTGCCCGCGGCTCTTGAGAAAGCCGAACCTTCGGAAAGCAATTTCCTCGCAGAGGGCGGAGCACCTTCTTCCAGAGGCCTTTACGGCACGGGAGAAAGCCTGAGAGAGAGGCTCCGGCGACGCATGGGAGCGAACGAACCCAGGCCGGCCAGCGAAACCGAAAACTCCGACCCGGACGATTCCTCCGGCAGCGACGAAACCCCGGCCGAACGCTACCCGGAAACTTGGGGTGAAGATTCCTCGGCACAGGAAAAAGAAATGGCCATTGCCCTTCGCGATCTTTCAGCCGCTTATCCCGGGGATCTGTTTGACGAAATTTCAGGCGAAAACAGCGCTCCTCTGTTCGAGCGTGTGCGGCAGGCTCACTGGAGGTTTCAGCAAAGGCATGTGCGGGTAGCGCCAACTCACTAAATGGATTACTCTTTGAACATGCGCTTTATATTCGTTGGCTTACTCCTATCGGTGCTTCCTTCGCTCCCCGCCCATGCCGCATCGAAAAGCCAACGCCACAATCTCCTCCTCCGGGAGATCTCCGAAAAAGAATTGAGCTCCCTGGGGCAAAAGCTGGCCAAAAGCCTGAAAAGCTGCAAACACAAGAGCCCCGACGATCTCGTGCTCGTTACCGTGACCAATTCCACAGACGAGTTCATCGATAAAACCAAGCTTGCCAACCTGATCCGTGATTCCCTGAAACCCGATAAAGCCGTTCCCGATATCTCGCCCTTTTATGAAGTGCGCACCAAGTTCTCTGCCCTCAAGAGTGAGATGATCCGAAAGAAAAAGCGGGAGTACAAAGGCGTTTACACGCTGAGGGCCGATGTTTACCAGGACGACAAAAGAATCTGCGAGCGGGAAGAAATATTTGAAAAAACGGGCATCTTGGAATGAAGGCCTTCCCTTAGGGAAGTTTTTTCACTACTCGATGTAAGGCACTGCCAGCCGTTGTATCCAATTTCATTTGCTTAAATCCCCCCCGGAACCGGATCCTGTTAGGCACAGGAGTTCCTCATGGCCAAGCTGGCGATTGTTCTCACCTCACTCTTCGTGCTTTTTGCCCTCACGTCCCACGCCAAGGCGGAAAACGAACCAAGCCTTTCCACTTTCCGGCTGCAACAGCCCAGCGTAACGGAGCTGGATTCCGTCTCCCGCTTCTACTCTATCGAGCACAGAATCGGAGACGATTTCGAAATCGAGGTTCCCAGCAGTGAAGCGGGCCTCCTCCGCAGCCTGGCCCCTTCCGCCCGCCTAGTTCACGCGGATTCCACCGCCAGGATCGAGGCCCTTCTCGGCGAATACGCCGGCTCCCTGAGAGCCGAGCGCTATCATTCTTTCGATGAAGTGCAGGCCTGGATGCGCAGTATTCAAAACTCCTACGCTCTCCTAGCCCGGGTAGTGCCCTACGGCAAATCGCGCGGTGGCCGGCCGCTTACCGCGCTTCGTATAAGCGCCGATCCGGAAGATTCCGATTCCCTGCCCCAGGTGCTGATTACTGCGGCCACTCATGGCGATGAGCTCATCACCACGGAAGTGCTGATCCATCTGGTGGAAACACTGGTGAAGGGCTTCGGCACGGATGCCCGCCTGGAGAGCATTCTCAGGAACCGGGTGATCTATTTTGTTCCGGTAGTGAACGCGGATGGCTTCGCAGCCAGAAACCGTTACGACGGAAACAAAGACCCGAACCGCTCCTACCCCTGGCCGAACCAGCCCAATGCCCAGCCCTCGCCGAGCATCGAAGCGTTGATTGCATTTTTTCACCAGAAAAACTTCCGGGCCACTCTTGATTTTCACGCCTTCGGCCAGATGATCATGTTCCCCTGGGCTTATACGAGATCCCATATCGAAGCGGAGCCCTATGCCCGCATGGATTCCCTCACCCGCTCCATGGCGGAGCAGAACCGCTACGATCACGGACCCATCGCGGAAGTGATTTATGTGGCCCAAGGCTCCAGCGCTGATTATTACTTCTGGAAAACCGGGGCCACCGGCATAGCCGTGGAGATCGGCTCCTCCAAGGTTCCCAACCCGTCCCAATTTCCTTCCATCTTCGCCTCTCAAGAGGAGAGCACCTGGAGATTCCTGGAAGGCCGCTACTGAATTGACTCATTGCATTCAAATGTCTGTCCGCGCAATTTCCATTTACCGGCCAAAAGAGCCTGCTACGCTAGGGGCATGATCAACCGCAGGCAGTTTCTGATCGCTTCGGCCGCCTTGCTGAGCCAGGCTTGTGTATCGAAAGTTCCATTAGTTGGCTCTTCAGGGGGTAGAGGAAAACTCAAGCCCCCATTCACTCCTCGCGGCGTGGTCTACCTGATCCCTACTCCTCACAGTTACTTCAAAACCGATCAGGACATGAAAGACAAGATCAAGTACGACCTGGTACTTGAGGCCCCCTCCGGCTACGAATCCAAGAGCACTTCCACCATCACCGTGATGCCCGAGAGTGGAACCAATGTGAAGCGGGCTCGAGTTCCCGTAACCGTGCATGCTATCGGCAAGCACAACGCCCACAACTTGATCTACCTCGTGAGCGTAGACCATCCATCTTCCCTGTTTGTTCTTGACCCCAACACCTTCGAGCTCGTTTCCTGGGCCGCGCTGCCGAAAGAAAACGATAAAACTATTTTCTCCGGCCACGTGGTGGAGATACCAGGCACTGATTTTATCGCCGTTGGCTTGAACGGCCTGGAGATGGGAAAACATGATTTTGTTTCCGTCCGCCACGCCCGCACTCTGAAAGAAGTGGAACGTTACTCCACGAAAGGCTTCGAGCTGCACGAGGTTACCCTGAGCCCTGACGGTTCCCTCTTCGGATGCGGGCACTACGGCTCACTTCTTGGATCGGGCCCTTACAAGGAATATGGCCTGGGCTGGTGGCCCTATTATCTGAACAAACCCACGGGCTTTACCTACCCCGCCTTCGTTTCGCTGGTGAATGCCAAAAACGGAAACCTCGAGGCGATTTACCGGGATCCCACTGGAGGGCAGCACGGCCATACGGTGATCGCGCCTGACAACCAAGCCTATATCCCGCAGCTTCCTCCCTGGATGAAAAAGGAAGATCCCGCTCACCCGCGCTTCCAGGAGGGAGTACAGAAAGAGCCGATCTGGGGCGATAACTTCGGCGGAAACAGCACCGGCCTCGGCGTTCATGTTGTATTCGATTCCAAGTTCAACGATGTGCTTTGCCCTTCCCGGTATAGACAAGAGTTAGTTACGGCGAATGTGACCAGCAAGAAGATCGAGCACTTCAAGCTGGAGACCTTTTCCGACCAGCGATACCCGCACTCTCTCGAGCTTCATCCGGACGGAAAACATTATGTGGTGACCACCAATCAGGGCGTGCTTGCCTTCCAGCGCGGCACTCACAAGCTGGTGCCGGAGCTGAGCTTTAACAACGTGTTTATGGGCACCCACTCGCACTTCACCACCTATTCCTCCTGAGCCGAGCGCGGCCCGCCTTACCTGCCTCCAGACGAGCCGCCTAAACACTCAATCCCAAAAGGTTTTTCGCCTCAAAAACCGCTAAAACCCCGCCCTCCCCTCGCCGAAGAGTCTGGCGAGGGGAAAAGTGCCGAATCTATTCCGGAAAATCGGGAAAATCATTCACAGCACGAGCTCGAAGGTGGGCTTCTTTTTCTTTTCTGCCATCGCGGCCACGATCGGTGGCGGCCTTGTGTCCCTTTACCAGTCGGCCCCCCAGCCGGATTTGCATTACGAAGACCAGCGAATCCCCGCTTCCAGCAGGAATACGAACTCCCCCGGCGCCTCCAATAACCGCGTGGATCCGGGATTGCGCGGCGGCCGCTCCTCTTACGGCGGAGGAGGAATGCCGGCCAATTACGACGACCGCTCCAGCAACCAGAGTCGCGACGGAGGAAATACCGCCACTCCGATTTCGGTGACCCCGGATCCAAGCAATGCCCAGAATCCTGCAATGGCGCAAGGAGCTCAGGCCCGCGCCCTCGCGGAGCTCGCCCATTCCCACAAGCTCAATCAGAACGAACTGGCGGAAAGCACCTCCACCGGCACTTCCACCAGCACCGGCACGGAATCCATCAACTACAATTCCGTAGGGTCGCCTTCGAGCACTGAAACGTCTACGAGCACTTCCACCAGCACCACGAGCTCGTTGCCGGTTTACCAGAATCTCTCGGCCAACGGCACGAGCATTCCAGGCCTCTGCACCCCTATCACCCTCACTCTCTACAACTCGAGCTTCGTGGCCACCGCCCCCGGCTCCGATACTCCCGTTTTCCTCACGGCCACGGCAGGATCGATCTATTCCAACTCGGCCTGCACTGCCACCACCACCCAGGTTACGGTTGCGGCCTCCGCAACCTCCGGCACTTTTTATTTCCGCTATGATGCCGCCGGAACTGTTTCCATCACGGCCCAGCATTCCTCTTTCAATACCAGCTCCGTGAGCATCACCCTCTCGGTGCCGGAAGCATCACTCGTGCTCGGCCAAGCCAACTACACTTCCAGCGCCGCCAACGCAGGCGGAGTGGCGGCCTCGAACACGTTGAATGAGCCCTATCATACCGTGCGAACCGGCAACTATCTCTTCGCCGCCGACACCGCCAACCACCGGGTTCTGGTGTGGACCAGCCAGCCCTCCTCCAACCAGCAGGCCGCCTCCTTCGCCCTCGGCCAGCCCGATCTTGTTTCCGACACCGCCAACAACGGAGGCATCAGCGCCCAGACGCTGAACGGCCCCGGCTATGTGCACACCGACGGCACCCGCCTGTTCGTGGCCGATCGCCTAAACAACAGGGTGCTGATCTGGAGTGCTCTGCCCACCTCGGCGCAGGAGGCGGCCAATATCGTGCTCGGGCAGCCTGATATGACCAGCAACGCCGCGAACAACGGCGGGGTTTCCCTCTCCAGCCTCAGCGATCCGGAATGCGTATTTTCCGATGGAACCCGACTCCTGGTTTGCGATACCGGCAACCACCGGGTGCTGATATGGAATTCCATTCCTACCGCCGACAACCAGGCCGCGGACGTGGTGGTAGGCCAGACCGACGGCACTTCGAATACGGCCAACGCTGGCGCCGCTGTTTCGGCGCTGGGGCTCGATAGCCCCTATATCGCCCTCATAGCGAGCTCCAAGCTTCTGGTGGCTGACACAAACAACAACCGGGTGCTCGTATGGTCGTCGATCCCGACCTCTCATGGCGAATCCGCTTCGGTGTCCATCGGGCAAACCTCCCTCACCGATAGCACCAACAATAGCGGGGGCCTGAGCGCCGCCTCCCTCAGCTCGCCGGCAGGGCTCGTGGTGGATTCTGTGGGAAAACTCGGGGTGGTGGATTTCAACAACAACCGGGTGCTTCTCTGGAATTCAATCCCCACGGACCACTTCACCTTCGCAGACTCTGTGATCGGGCAAAGCACCTTCACCACCAATGGCGCCAACCAGGGCGGGATTTCGGCTTCCACTCTCAACGGCCCTTGGGGGCTGGACCTGATCAACGATGAGCTCTGGGTGAGCGACTGGGGCAACCACCGGGTGCTGAAGCACACCTGGCCCTGAATCCTTTTAGCTGGCCCCCTTGCCTGTTGATGAACTGCCGAGTTCGCTTTCAGATACGAGAGGTTGCAGCGGTTTCTGTTAAATCCTTGGACCGCAGGGAAAAATGGCCCGATCTTTCCTGGTCTTTGCCTCAATCCATCAACAGGCATGTATTCCAGCTTGTGAATCCTTGACAGTTTCCCCTCTCTTTCGGCCATTCACCCGCTCAATTTCCCTGCACTTTTTCCAAGCCAGCCCTGGGCTGGGCAAAGAAGCCACAATGGGGACCGGGTACGTAAACTTTTCTAATGCCGCAGCTTGCGGCAGTTGGTAAAAGAGCGCCCCATAAGGAGAACCCCTAATGAACAATGTAAAAGTTCTGTTCGCCATGTTCCTTGCAGCCGGCGCTTTCCAGCCGGCCCAGGCCGATACCTCTCTCGCAGCCGGCTTGAGCAACAAAAACCTCGATCTCGTGGCTGACCGCCGCGGCGGTGGCCGTGGTCCCGGTCGTGGTGGCCCTGGCCGCCCCGGCAATGGTCCCGGCTTCGGCAACCCCGGCCGTCCTGGCCATGGTGGCCCTGGCCGCCCCGGCAATGGTCCTGGCTTCGGCAACCCCGGCCGTCCTGGCCACGGTGGCCCTGGCCGTCCCGGCAATGGTCCTGGCTTTGGTAACCCCGGTCGTCCTGGCCATGGTCCCGGCTGGAACAATCCTGGCCGTCCTCCTCGCCCGGGCTTCGGTCGTCGTCCTGGTTGGCGTCCCGGCCGTGGATGGGGTGGTGGCTGGCGTCCCGGTCCTCGTCCTGGCTTCCGTCCGGGCTGGGGCCACAATCGTGGATGGCATCGCCCTGTGCGCTGGCGCCTTCCCCGCCGCGGCGGAGTTTGGTTCCCGCCTGTGTTCATTCCCGTGCCTATGCCCGTGGATGGATTTGAAAGCCTCTGCGACGGCAACTTCGTAGGCGTTTTCGGCTCCGATCGCGATGCCTATATGGCTCTGCGTTCTGACGGCTACTACGTAGACGGCTCCCTCGTGATCACCGATCCGGATGGCCAGTATCGCGTAAGCGGCACCTGCCAGGACGACGGTGACGGCACCGCCGAAGTAACCATCAACCTCAACGGCGGAGCCCCTTATGTGGGCCAGATCTATATCGCCGAAGACGGTGAAGTTTACTTCGAAGGCGAGCAAGGCCGCATCACCTTCGAACTGAAGCGCCAGTAATCGAAACCCGAAAATAGAGACGCGCTCTTTCCCCAGCGGAAGGAGCGCGTTTTTGTTTTTCCCGGCAGCAGAAAAAGGGGAGGCCGCAGCTCGCCGATTCATGGTGAGCTGCGGCCTCGGGGGGATTTTCAGATGTGGAAAGCGCCTTTTATGGAGGGGGGTGACGCTCCCTATACATCTTCGAAACTTCCGGAACCAACCAAGAAGTCCCAATCAGCAAAGACAACGTACCCGGGTACCCAGAGCGGTGCCATGAGTATGTTGTCTTTTTTCTACCGAATTTTTTCGCATTTTATGAACTAAGATCCGGTCAATTCTAGCCAGAAATCCCTCTCTCGCCCTGCAAGCCCCTGCCCTTAGCCCACCGAACTTATTGGGGAATCTTTGCCCGCCCCCAGGCTTCGCGCCGCGTATCGCCTCTCTGCTTTCTTCGGGCTAGCTTGCCGCCCGTGAAGCATTCGCAGGAAAAGAAAGTACATGAGCTCCGTCTGGCGGTGAAACGGCTGAGAGCGCTCGCTCGACTCCTAGGGCCTCTGGGCATCGAAGAAGCGAAGCGAATCAACCTCGAACTCCGCGCAGTAGGAAAAAGCCTTTCGCCTAACCGCGATCGAACCGTGCGAGACAAATGGCTGCGCAAGCATGGCTTCGAGCCGCCCCCTGCCCCGGCCAAAGCACCCGGCAGCGCTCCTCCCCTGAAGCCCGCCACCAGAAAAATCGCTCTGCTTCGGGACCAGTTGATCGGCCGGCTGCCAGAGCTTAGCCCGGCAGGAATCGGTTTCGCCCTCCGGGCTCAGGCCGAGAAAGTGGAAAAAAAGAGAAAGAAGGCAAAGAAAAATCCCTGCGAAGAATCCTTCCATCAATGGAGGAAGCGCGCCAAAGAACTCCTCTACCAGCAGGAAATTCTCGGAATGACGGAGCCGAAGAAACTTCTGAAATTAACGAAAATCCTGGGGCGAGCCCAGGACAGCGCTGTAGTGCAACACTCCACTCTGCCCCCGGCTCTCTCGGGGGCCGCCAAAGCGGCGAAGAAAGAAAAAAAGAAGCTATGGAAACAGGCCCGCAGGCTGGGGCCGGATTCCCTGCCCTCCATCCACTTTCCTTAGTGCTTGGTTCTGGTCAGTTTCTGGAAACTTCGATCTCGGCGATTTCCACCGCTACCACCCGGGCATCGTCTTCCCCCGGATCCAAAAAGAGCAGCCGCTCCTGTTCGTGTTCCCCTATGCGGAGCGTGTCGCCGGGGCGAAGGGAGAATTCCTGCTCCCCCGGAAAAACGGAAGCGCTCACTTCACCGCTCACCCCGTGCACGAAAAGCAGAGGCGCCGTGAGCGAGAAAGAGCGGGGCCTTGCCTTGAGCTCTATGATGGTGAACTTGGCCAGCATGAGATCGGGATCGTAGATCAGCCCGAGATCTTCCACCGGCCCCGAAGGCAGCTGAATATCCACGTCCACTTCCGCGTTGAAGCGGAGCACCTGCCCGTTTTTCAGACTTCGCCTCAGATCCGTGAACTCCAGAAGAACCTCATTTCCCTTGGTAAGCGTGAACAAACGCTCGAAATCGGGAAAGAGGGAGAAAGGACCGGCCTCTTTCACTTCTGCGGTGGAAAGGCGCCAGATGAAATCCGCCTTGGTGAGGGAGCTATTGGCGGGAAAAATCGCGATCTCTTTGGTGATGCCGCCCCCGTTCTTCCAGGGAGAGGATTTCAGGCTGCCGTACGGTATCAGGGTGCAGAACTCTTTCTTAGTCACGGCCGCACCGCCCGCAGCTCAAGGACGAAAGGTGATCAGTCATCCTGATCCTCCCGCACCACGGCGCCATCATCGTTCAGAAGGTAAGTTCCGTTTTCTCCCGAATCCCTGAGGTCCGGCTCCTTGGCTCTCTTTTCGCAGGCTTCCTTTTCTCCCTGCGTTCTGCAGGCGGAACAATGCCCGCAGGTGCAGGTGGCCGCGCGGCACTGCAGCTTGCGATCGCCCAGATTCACGGAAGCAGGTGCCCTCGCATCGGCGAGACCCGGCAACAATGAAATCAGGAACAGAAAAGCCATGGCAACCTATCGGATAGAAAAGCCGTTTGGCTTAATGATCTGCCCCGCCCGCCGTGTAAGCAAAAAAGGGCGGGTGCCCCCTTCTCTGAAGCACCCGCCCCCACACACTTCACGGACACAGACCTGGCTCTGCAGCCTCATGGAGCAGAGGCCGTGCCACACGCCCCCCCTCTCAACCGCAAGTTTCACCTTTTCTGTTTTCTCCGCTCCGTACGGGCACTTTTTTCGACACATTCGGAGCGGCCGCTCACCGCTTTGCAGGTATTTCCGCAGGCTCAACTGGTGTCAGGCCCTTCCCCGCGGTGCCATTTCGCACTCGCCCAGGAGCCAGAAGGAATCCAGTCGCCCTTTAAATTCTTACAAAACTCATCTCTTACCCGCGTTCGTTCGATGCGTCTCCATGAAGACACATCTGACTTTCACCCTGTTGTTAACTCTTACCCTCTCTCCTTTTGCCTTCGCGAAATCCGATGCGAATCCCATCGAAAATTTCGAGCAGGTGGCCCCCGGTGTTTACCGGGGCGCGAGCCCGGGCCCCAAAGGAGTGGCCTACCTCAAGAAAATGGGATTCAAGACCATCCTCAATCTTGAGGCCCGCAAATCCGTGATCAAAAAAGAAAAGGCCGCCGCGGAGAAATATGGAATCCGCTGGGAGTCCTACCCCATCACCCTCTTCACCCTCCCCAAAGACGATACCCTCGACTGGATGCTGGACCTGATGGCAGACACCCAAAACCACCCGATCTTCGTGCATTGCCGGGCCGGGCGCGACCGAACCGGAATGATGATCGGCCTCTACCGGGCTGAGGTGCAGAAATGGGATCCGGCCCACGCCTGGCAGGAGATGCTCGATAAGGGATTCCGGAGGTTTTACTTTCCGTTAACCCGGATCTTTGAAAGAAGAACGGGAATCAACGTCCGGAAACAATGGGTGGCGCAGGAGCGTTAACCTACAGAAATTGGGTACAAACCCCGGTAATCCACTTGCGGGGCCTTTGCGTTTTGGAGACACTGAAGGCCCCCGCTCACCGGAGTGAACCGGCCCTGGATCCTAGCCTGATGACCCTACGAATCCTGAAACCGATCCTGCTCGCCACCGGCGCTTATTTCGCACTGATTTTGGCCATGAACGCCTATTCCCGTCGGCAGCCGCCTCCGGAAAGCACTACCCAGGCCGAGACCAGCCATGAGTCCCTCCACGAGAAGAAAAGCGACTTCGGCCCCTGAATCGAACTCAATTTATGCTGCGCATCAATATATGCGCTCTGCAAAAAATTCGTTATAAGACTCGGATTCCGAGGAACTCTCCGAGTGACCGACGCAAAACTCGAGCAATATAAATTTTATTTATCCCTGCTGAAACTTCCCGCAGGGGTTTCCGCCGAACAAGTGGAGGCCCGCTTTCGCGCGCTCGCTCATAGGCACCACCCTGACCACAATCCCGGATCCATAACCGCCAATCATACGTTCAGGGCCCTCCTCGAAGCGCGCCATTTTCTTCGCACCAACGCTCTCGCCGGCCAGGCCTGGAGCCGCAGCCGCTCGGGCCTCGAGTGGGAGTGGAATCGTGCCCCCTACCAACCAAATCAAAGCCAAAACCGGCAGGATAAAAAACCGCGCTGGGAAAGCATCCGTCCCCAGACAAACGCTCCCGCCGATCTTGCCGCCGATGCACCCGCACGCCAGGCTCTTCGCCCCTTCGTGCTGAGAGCCGGTGCGGTGGCTCTGATTCTCATCGTGTTCTCCGTATCCTTGAGTTTTTATAAGCCCCGGCATCGAGTGAAAAGCGTGGGAGAGTTCGGGAAGAAAATCGAGATACCTGTGGCGAAAGCCAAAGCGAAACCCGCTTCTCCTGATCGCAAGCGCACCAAGAGAACAGCCCGAAAAACCATCGCCCGCTCCTGGCCTCGCGTAGCGCACTGCCTGAGCGCGATGCCAGCGAAGCGCTCCTATAAGGGCGAGGTAACTTACCGGCTGAAAATTGAAAACCGCCTGGCCGCCAAGGTATCCGTAGTGGAAGACTCCCTCGGCTTCCCGCTGGCGCATCAATGCGTGAAACGAGTATTGCTCGCCACGGATTTCGGAGCGGTGGAAGAAGATATCATTTTGGATTTCACCAGCGCTTTCGAGCTTGGCGCGGAGCGAATGGCGGGCCGATAGGATTCGGCTATTGGCCGAGGAGCTTCTCGGCGATGCCCACGTCGGCCGGCATCAGCTTCCAGTTCAGCAACTCTCCCGGCTCCACCCAGGCGATCTCGCTATGGGCCTCCATTTTGGTAGGCGGGGATTTCATTATACAGAGAAAAGCGGCCAACTCGATCATGCCGCTCTTGATGGGAAACGGATGGCGCATAAAGAAGCGCTCGATCTCCACCCCAATGCCGAGCTCCTCATCGAGCTCGCGCAAAAGGCAGGCCTCCTCGGCTTCTCCCGGTTCGAGCTTGCCACCGGGGAACTCCCAAAGGCCGCCCTGGGAGTCGTCTTCCCGGCGTTTGGCGAGCAGGATCTTTCCTTCGTGCTGGATAATGGCGCAGGTCACGCGCTTTACGGAATCAGTCATGCTTGGCCTTATTCGCTCTCTCCGTCCCAAATCACATCCACATACGTGGCGCCTGTATTCAGAGAAGAGCTCGGCTTTGCCGGCTGGCCCTTGATCAGGATTTTCTTTTCGTCGAAAAGCTTTTTGAACTGAGTTCTCGAGATTCGCTTCAAGGAATCGTTCTCTTCCTGGCCGCGCAAAGCCTCAAGCAGGTGCACATCGAGCCGCTTCTGCCTCGAATTCATCATCAGCTTCAACCGAAACGCTCCTTTCACCAAAGGCGGGGCGTGCGGATCACTCGCCGTGGCGGAGCCTTCCTGGTTCGGGGCTTTTTTATCGTCGGTCATGGCTTGTCCTCTTGTTGATCCGCACCTTCGCATTCCGCACGCTTCCGATCAAGAAGCAGATCTCTCTTTCCAAACAAATTTTGGATATCCAACCAATCAAAATAAAAGGTGTTTTAGTTTGTATGCGCTCCGCCTGCCTGCTAGCCTTTTTGCATGGCAAACCGACAAATGACCCAGAAGAAGCGTGCGCGTGAGCAGTCACTGATGGAACGTCGGGAAGACAAAGCCGCCAAGAAGGCAGCCCGGCAGGAAGAAAAAGAGGCAAGAGCCGCCCTAAAGGCTCAGGGAATTGATCCGGACCTGGAAGGCATCATCGCCGGCCCCCACAATACCCCTGGCCTCTTTGAGTGATTTCGCCCCCAAAGCCCCTCTCTCCAGCAGCCTATGTGGCTGTAATTAGTGGCATTTTTATCGTCCATAATAATTGACTATTTTAGTTAATTATTATACTTTCCGGGCACCCCTGGCTACTTTCTAGCTTTACCCGGAGAAACTATGAAATTCGCCCTTCTCGCCTTCACGCTCGCTCTTTCTTCCCACTCAGCCCTCGCCGCCGGCCTCACCAAAGCCCAGGCCGAAGCGGAAGCCCAGGAGAAGGTTTTCGTAGGTGTTTGCCAGCCCAAAGAAGCTGCTACCAAGCTCAGCTCCGATGAGCGCAAAGAACTCGAACAGCTTCGCACCCACTTTGTTCCATTCCTCATCAATCCAGCCCCCACCGTGGAAATGTTCAAAAAGAGCGCTCTTTTCAACTCTGAAGCTGACGACGGCTTGATCGAGAAGCTCAGCCTGTCCATCCACTTCGGCTTCACCTGCGGGCTCACCTTCGCCCTCGAGCCGAAGTTTGCGTCCCGCGGCTGCTCGCTCGAAAACGGTAAAAAGATCTCCGCCCAAACCGCCCTCGAGCTTTGCCGCCCTCTCGTGGAAAAGATGGCCGCAGAAAACGCAGAGGGCGCGGAATCCGAAGAAGAACCTTCTTTGAACTGATTCCAGCCTTCTCAATCCCTCCTATCTCCCCGGCTTTTGCCATGCTATAGGCTCCGCATGCCTCGAGTTTTGCACGATCTGAAAGTGCCCCTCGACGAATCCCTCGAAGACCGCCTGGCCTGGATGATCCCCGGGCACGGCGAATTCCGGATCCTTCGCCAGAGTGTGGACGCCCGCCAACGCCACTCCCCCCACTTCGTGTATTCCGTGGAAGTGGCCGAGGCTGGCGAAGTGCTCAAGCTCGAGGAGTTCCATCTCGAGCGCCTCACCCCTCCTCCAGGCTTTGAGCGCCCCATCATCGTGGGCAGCGGCCCGGCCGGCCTTTTCGCCGCCCTAAGGCTCGTGGAGCGCGGCCTGCCCTGCATCCTGCTCGAGCGGGGCTCGGATACGGTGAACCGCCTCCGCGGCATCACCAAATTCTGGCGCTATGGCGATTTCGATCGACGCAACAACGTTTGCTATGGAGAAGGCGGCGCAGGCCTCTATTCCGACGGAAAGCTCATCACCCGCATTAAAAGCCCGCATATCCCCTATGTGCTGAACCGCCTCGTTCAATTCGGCGCCCCCGCCGAAATCCAGTGGCTGGCCAACCCCCATGTGGGCTCGGATCGCATCCGCCGCGTGATCCCCTACCTTCGCGATTATCTCGTAAAACACGGCTGCGAGATCCACTTCGATACGCAAGTTGTGGAAGTGATGCTTGAAGGGAAGCAAGTGGTGGGCGTGAAAACCGAGCACGGCAAAATCCTGCGCTCCCGACAGGTGGTGATGGCCACCGGCCATTCCGCCGAAGACATGCTCCTTCACCTTCGCGATCAGGGGGTGGCCATGGAAGGAAAGAGCTTTGCGATGGGCCTTCGCATCGAACACCCGCAGGAGCTCATCAATCAGATTCAGTATCGGGATGCAGCAGGGCACCCCAAGCTCGGCAGCGCCAACTATCGCCTTGCCGATCATGATCCGGTTTCCAATGTAGGGGTTTACTCTTTCTGCATGTGCCCGGGCGGCTATGTGCTTTCGAGCGGCACCGAGATGGATGGCATCGTGGTGAACGGCATGAGCAACTATCACCGCAACTCTCCCTTCGCCAATTCCGCCCTCGTGGTTTCAATTGATTTTGAAAGCCATTTCGGAGCAGACCTCTGGGGCGGCTTGAAGTTGCGGCGCACGTTGGAAGAAAAGGCCTTTCAGGCGATGAAGGATGCGGGAGGCCTCAAGCAACTACCCGCGCAGAAGCTCGGAGATTTTGCCGCCGGCCGAAGCGGCCCCGTGAGCCGAGGCAGCTCTCCGTCTGGCGAGATCGCCGTGCGCCTCGACCAGATCCTCCCGAAAGATCTCGCGCAGAGGATGCTGAAGAGCCTGGAAAAGTTCGAGCGAAACATGAAGGGTTTCGGCGATTCCTCCGCCCAGCTCTATGGAGTGGAATCACGCACAAGCTGCCCCGTGCGAGTGGTGAGAGATGCAGTGAGCCTGGAGTCCGTTTCTCATCCGGGCCTTTATCCCGCCGGGGAAGGCGCGGGTTACGCTGGCGGGATCACCTCGGCCGCTTGCGATGGCATACGCGTGGCGGAGAAAATCTGCGAAAGAGTTTCATCAAAAACCGGCCTGGATAGCCAAGCTCACCAAAGAACATAAAAATGGCAGGGCGGGCACTCACCCCCCCAGGCTCGTGCCTCAACCCCACCAAACTGAAAAGCTCCATCGGCTGCCGATCTATTTTTCCGCGCCGGAGAGGATCCTCACCTTTCCCGGCCCAACAAGCTCTTCCGTCACGGCGGCTTTAGCCACAAAGATAAAGGCGCACAAAAGCAGAATCGCGCCGATGATCACGGATCTCATAAAATTTCCTCTTGGTTTCCCCAAGAGGGCCAGAGCAAGGCGCGTGCCGTTGTAGCCTGGCTGTTTTAGGCCGTTCCGGCTTCTTTCGCTGGCTTACCGTCTTTGCTCAGAGCCGAAATGGCTCCGCGATTCTGGGATTTCTTATAAACGCAGATGGTCAATCGCAGGATTTGCGATACGATTCCCAAGTGAAATTCCTTTTCCTTTTATGTTTGCTGCCAGGGTTGGCGGCCGCCGCCTCGCCTCCGAAGAAGCGCGCACTCCAGCCGAAAACGAAGAGCACGGTAAGCCGCAAGGCAGTGCGTAGTCGCTCGAAAGTGCCCCCAAAGAAGCGCTCCCTCCCCTCGCCCGCCCCCTCAACGGCGGAGCCGGCCGGCTCTGATCCTTTTATCTCCGATCCGCTCGTGGCTGATCCACTGGTGGCCGAAGCTCCGAAGGCGCAGGAAGTTTCCGAGCCTGTCGAGATCAAATTCTCCAAAGGCCTGAGCCTCGATCTGCAGGGGCAGTACTTTCCGGAAAAAGTTTCGCCTCACGTGAATAACGCTCTCGGCATCCTCCAGGGAGAAATCAATACTTCCCTCAAAATCGGCAAGCCATTCCTGCTGAAGTTCCGCCCCACGGGCCGTCTTGATCCGGAAAATAATTCCGAATCCGAGCGCTATTGGGCCGATGTGCCAGAGGGATACGGACAGCTCCGCTTTTCCTGGGACGGAGGCTCTTACACCACCCAGTTCGGGTGGAACACTTTCACCTGGGGCGTGACCGATGGTTTCAATCCCGTAGACGTGGTGAACGCCCGCCGCTACCACGATCCTTTACGTTCGGAGAAACTCGGCGCGCTTTCCTGGACCAACAAACTCGATTTCGGCTTTCTTCTGCTCGAAGGCATCTGGATCCCGACTCAGAGAAAATCCGTGCTCCCCGCCTCCAACTCCCGCTGGCTTCCGCGCGAGATCGAGCGCGATACCGTGATCGACAACACTCTCTTCCGCGTGGCGAACAACCACACTTTCTACTTCCGGGATCACGAAGAGCTCGACGACGCCTTCTCCAACAACCTTGGTGCCCGCATCGCGCTCAAAGTGGCGGGTGCGGATCTCGGCTTTTACGCCTTTGACGGCGCCACCACGGTTCCGGCCACCAACCTTCGCCTCACCGGAGCAGTAACGGCCTTTCTCCCCGGCCAAAGCCCCGATCTGGTGATCGACGCCGATCCCCCTATCGGCATACGCCCGATCTACTACCGGCAAACTGTGCTCGGAGCTACCGCCGTGAAGCCCATGGGGCCGGTGCTGGTGCGCGGGGTGGTAGCTCACACCAAGCCGAAACGAAAAGCCGCCAACGTACCGGTTTCGGTGACCGAGGCCGCTCTCGAGCTCGAGCACACCATCTCGCGCGAGCGATCCTCCGTTACCCTGATCGGCCTGCTCACCTACGCCGACACCGAGGACCCCGAAAACACGAACTCCTCCAACTCCCTCGGCAGAATGTTCGATCGAGGCGTGGTGCTCGGTGCCCGCTGGCAGCCGATGGAAACCCTCACGGCGGAAATCTTCACGGTATTCGACACCCGCTACGGCAGCCGCCTGCATAAGCTGGAAGTTACGAAATCTCTCTCTGATGCCTGGAAGATATACGGTGGAGGCGAGATCTTTGCCGGAAAGATCAGCACTCCGGTGGGAGTGTACCGGGGCAACGATCGGGTGATCGCGGGATTGAAGCTTTCGCTTTGAGAGCTTTGAGCATTTTAAAAACATTGAGAGCGTCGAGCCGCGTGCCGAAACGCCGCGAGCACCACTAACGCACCGCAACCTCTGCGCCGAGGACTTATCGCATCAAATGCCAACAGGCCTAACTCCCGCCGCGCCCTCGCCGAGCGCGGCAATCGCCGCCTTCGCTACTTTTTGCTGCCCGAAACCAACTCGAGACCGAGGCGGAAATTCGATCCGCGCAATTGCCCGTCTTTGGTTACAAGGCGGAGATTCTTGCTCACGCCAAAGCTCGGGATGGCAAAGCTCCAGCCGTTGCCGGCCAGGCCTTTCTGAGCTTCTTCGCTAAGACGGGGCCAATCCACGTCGCGCTTGGGATCATATTCACGCAGATAATCCGCATCCCAGCGCCCGTTGAGCGCGATGCTTCCGCCCTGGAGCATCTTCATGCTCACCTTCCCGCCGGCCACCGAAACATAAACAGGGCCGGAGTAGAAAGCGGCGATATTCATATAATTCACGTGGCGGCTGCCCCGCGGAGCCCGCATCAGCACGTTCATCTTCTGCGTAAGGCGCACGATAAAGGCGTTGGAAGCCTGCGCCGGCCGCTCAGAGGTGATCTCCGGAGGAGCCGAGCTCACTCCGTTCCAGACAAACAGATCACGTTTCTCGAACGTATTCAGATCAGGCCAAACGGCGTTTTTCGAAAACCAGGAATCCATCAGCTGGTTCCAGGCATCGAACCGGGCGCTGTTCGCCTGGAACGAAAGCGAACCATCGGAATGCGTGCAGGCGAAGAGGGCCTTCACTGCAGAGAAAGGCACAAAGATCGCGGAATCGCCTTTGGCCGGCACGGGCGCCTGAGCGAACTCGGCGATCGTGGCACCGCATCCGCCCTTGCCCGGCTTGAAGTAGAAATATGCATGGCCGCGCACTACTACATCACCGTTGCCATTCGCACGGGCGGGAGGAGCCACCAGGCGGGCTGTTTGGCCGGGCTGCACGGGATTGCCGAAAGTGAGATTGATCCGATCGTTGAGAGCGCCATCCAAGCCGCCCTGAATCTGGGAGGCGAGATCCGCGAAGAAGGGATCGATAGTCTGCAGTTTCTCGGTGGCTGCCTGGGCCACCAGACGATCAAAGCCCTGAGGGCCCGTGCAATTCATCGAAACCACCTGCCAGGATCCCGGAACCCAGCTGGCTTTGAAGTCCTTCAGCTCGAGACGGGGAGATCCGTTGCGCTGACCAAGCACCAGCCGGCCCGAGGCGGAAGCTTTGCCCTGAGGGAGCTCAAGTTTCACATCGGTGCAGGTGCCGTCGAGACGAACCTCGATCTCGGTGCCGCCCCGGATCACTTTGATGATCTGGTGAGCGGATACGTTCGCCACGTTCACCGTAGCTGCCAGCCGCTGCTGCTTCACCAGCCATTCGGAGGGATTGCGGGGATTCACCGGAGCCGTGAAATTATAGCTCACGTTGAGCTTGATCCCTGTAACCGCCACCTGAAACGGGCTGGTCACGTGGATGTCTTCGAGCGGGGTTACCGAGCTGCCGTTCAGGTTGCTCTGGATCGCTCCCTCGTTGATCAGGGCCGCGAACTTCGCCTTGGGCATCGAGATCAGAACCGGCGTCTTCACCACGTTGTCAGCGGCGGTGGCCGTAGGAGTGGCAGCGTAAAGCAATCCCATCAGAATCACGAAATTCTTGCGGCGGGTGGCACTGGCCGAAAGCGGTTGCAAGCGGCGGTTGGCTGCAGCGGCGGCTTCCGTTTCTCCGGGAAAGATCAGCCAGGGGAACATGCGGAGAACGGCGGGAAGGAGCACGAGGTCACCGATCAGGCCGATTCCGATGCTCCAGAGCATATAGGCCCCGAAAGTGCGGTTAGGAGAGAAATAGGAAGCCAGGAATACGGCGAAGCCAGCGATCACAGCCACCGAAGAGAAGAAGCAGGGATTCCCTTCCACATACCAGGTGCGCATGATGGCGTCCTTGGCGGAGGTGAAGGTTCGCTGCAGCTTCCGCAGGCGAGTGAGCAGGAAAACCGTATTGTTATAGGCCAGGCCGAGCGCGATCGAAAAGATGATCGCCACCACCGGTTTGATGGGCGTATTCAGGTAGGTCATCGTGGCCAGAAGCGCGAATGGCGGCAAGAGGTTCGGGATCGCAGCCACCAGAGCCAGGCGGAAGGAGCGGAACACCACCACCAGCAGCACGGAAATCAGCAGCAGCGAATGCCATAGTCCGTAAATCAGATTGCCGGAAAGCTCGGCGTTCAACGGGTGCACTATCGCGGCCATCCCGCCCAGCTTCACCTCAGACTGAGGGAATCTCTTTTCCAAATCGGCCTTCACCTGCGCCAGCGTATGCCCCATATGATCGGCGGGCACATCGCGGAAACGGAACACCATGCGGGTGGAATTGCCGTCGCCAGAAAGGAAGTTAGTGGTGGGATTTTCCGCCCCTCCGAATCCATAAAGGAAAAGGGTTTCCGCAATCGCCTGGCGGGTGGTGAGAGAATTGATTCCAGTATTGAGCAGATCAGACAGGCCGATCGCGGAGCCGATCGCGGGGTCTTTACGCCACTTCTTGAGAGTGGCTGCAAGGCGTTTCATGCGCGAAGGATCGTTCCAGGGATCCTGCTCCCCGGTCTTGGTGATCATCACCTCGAGAGGAATGATGCCTCCGAGCTTGCGATCGATGAGCTCGGCAGAGCTCTTCATATTGTTTTCGTGAGGAAGATCGTCATAGAGCTGCACAGCCCAGTTGAGGCGGAAGCCGTGGAACACCAGGAACGCGATGGCAGCCATGGTGAGACCCACCACGGCACGCCGGTTCTCGATCACCCAGAGAGCCCAGCGGGCTTTGGCGCCGGTCCACGAGCGAGCCACAGGCACCGGGAAAAGAAACATCAGGGGCGCCATGGTGATGGAGATCAGGATGCAGCTCACCAGGATTCCGGTGGCCACAGAGAGCGCGAATTGGCGGATCAGGGGCACCGAAGAGATGATCAGGGTGGCGAAGCCGATGATCGTGGTGGTGCTCATCAGAAAGTTGGGACCAATAAGCCCGCGGTAGGTGGCCCAAACCACCTGAGCCTTCGAAACCTTGTTTCCGTCTGCTGCCAGCTGGGCTTGGCGGTAGTTGTCGGAAAAGAGAAGGAAGGTGTGGGAGCCGAGAGCCAGGGCCTCGATCGAGCAGATCACGGGAAGCACTGAGCTCAAAACCGAGAACGGAATTCCCAGCACGGCGAGGGCGGCCAGCGTGGTGATGTTGGCGATGATCACCAGAATGAGGTTCATCAGCACGGTGGAATAAGAGCGGAAGTAAGCCATCAAAGTCACGAGGCATACCAGGAAGGCCAGGCCGAAGAAATTCACCAGCTCCGCGGAGAGCAACGAGGTCATCTGATTCTGCAGAGGAATCACACCGCTCACGTGCATCTTGGGATTCAATCCGGCCATCACTGGCTCGATGCGCTTGTGGATCTCTTGCGTGATCTGCGTCACCTGCGCCTCAGTGAGGTAGCCGATGTCGCCCACGATGGTCACAAGGCGGCCGTCTTTGCTCGCAAGGCCCGGAGCAAGAAGAGGATCGCCGATCACTCTCTTTTTCCATTCCTTCTGCGGAATGAGCGTGATCAGGCGGTCTACCTGAATCGATCCGTTAACATCGGCCGCAATCTGAACGTTGGCCAAAGAAGTGATCTTGGCCACTCCCTCAATGCCTTCAAGAGCTTCGGTAGCCTTCCCCAGCAGCTCCATACGCTCAGGATGGAACCAGGTGCCCTTCATGTTCTCGGGCAGTTCGAGGTTTATGATGATCGGTTCCTGATCGGTGAGCTGGAAGGTCTTTTTGATGAGGCGGTCCGAAGCGAAGAGCGGGTGGTCCTTCGGCATGAACTGGCTCATGGAATAATGAGTATTGATCTTGGAGATCTGAGCCACTCCCCAGACCATCAGCAGGCCAATCAGGCCAAGGAGGAGAAGGGAGGCACCCTTCAAAAGGCTAGGAGACGGAGACTTCATCCACTGGGCAGGCTTAAACATTAATCACAACCTTCTTGCAGTAACGGCATTCGTCCCAGGCCGATGGAGCGAGCCAGAGAACCCGATTTCCCTCACCGATAGAGCAAGCGAGAGGCGTTGCTGGCACCAAAACCAGCTGGGTTTTCCGCTCTTTTCCGGGCCATTCCATCGTCCCGAAAGCGTTCCGTTAGGAGCGCTTAATTTCGCACAGCGTGAGAATGGAAACAAGTTTGGTCGGCCTAAAAAATAATTAATTTATTTTAATGTCTGCAAGGACTTACAGCTCTAGAGACATTTCATGGGGTGTTTCTGTCAACTTTTTTTGAGGGCTGGATTTGGGGTCTCTTTTGGGCTGTTTAGAGCACTAATAATTCCTCAAAGGTTCTGGTGAGATAGAGAAAAGCGCCCACCCGGGGCAGCGGCCGGAGAAGGCCTTAAAATTGAGATGGCCGAGCTTTTCTTTTCGCGTAATTAAAATTTTTTAATGAAAGATTTCCCATAGGTAAGACATCCGATCGACGACAAGCATGTTTCGCTCCGGAGTTTCGATGCAGGAAATCGCCACGGAGCGAACCGTGTTCGCCCCCTCTCTCCCGCCCGCCTCCCTTCTTTCACCCAGAAAAATAAATTTAATTTATAACCCTACCTCCCTCGCTCTCTCGCCTCGCTCTTCCGGCCCGAATTTATTTTCCGAGCTCGTTGACATTGGGTTACGCGTCGCATTAAAAGCCCCTCTGACCAGCTTTGTGCCATTTCTCGGGGGTAACGATGAGATTCGCTCTAACTGCCGCGGTGTTCGCGTTTCTGTGCGCCATGCAAAGCGCCTTGGCCGCCAAAACTCCACCTAAAAGCCTTCCTTCCGGCGTGAAAAGGCCCAGCCAGGCTCAAAAAACCTATGCCCCGCCTGTAATGAACGCCCAGCGCCCCAAGGCCGCCAGCCCGGTGGAAGTGGAAAGCGCCTTCGAGCAAGGCTCGGAATCAGCCGCCGTACAGGAAGAGCCCGAAGCAGAGCTGCCGGAAGCTCCCGCCGGCAACGCTTTGCCCGCCCCTGCCGTGGCCACGCGAAAGCCCCTGGTGGTGAAAAAGAAGGAAGTGGAGATCGAGGAAGATGAGGACGGCGAGGTGGAGATCGAAGCCAAGATCAAGCTCGAGCCGGCCCCGCGCTCCAAAGCCGCGCCCAAACGCCCCCTGGCCGACGATGACTATGTATTCACCGATGAAGAGCTCGGCATCGCTTCTTATATGAAAACGGAATCCAGGCCGGAGCCTGTAGAAGAGCAGAATCCAGGCCAAAAGCCTGCGGCCCCTGCCGATGAGCTTCCCCTCGTGGATCTGCCCGCCCCGCTCGACGGCTATTCCCCTGAATACCAGGAAAGCAAGCTGGAGGAGTCCCTCCCGGAGACGGAAGGCAACCCTGCCGATACCGCCGAGAACGAATCCACGATGGTGGCCGAATCCAAGCCGCCCGGCTCGCTGGAGTTCGACATGGACACCGTGGGCATGCTCTCCGACTCCCTGGAGCCCACAGGGGAAGTAAGAGAGCTCGCCAAGCGAAAGTAGGCCCTAAAGGACCACAGGCTTGCTAAGATCGGGCCTATGAGCCCGCCTCCCTTTCACCTGCATCGCAGCCCGAGCGGCCTGGAGCTCGCCTACACCCTTCATGGAAGCGGCCCGCGCCGGGCGATCTTCCTTCACGGGCACCCCGGCTCCCGCCACCAGGCCGCCTTCCTGGAGCCCTATCTAAACGCCCATTCCCTGACCGTGCTCTCCTTCGATCGTCCCGGCTACGGAAACTCCTCCCCGGAACGCCTCCGCCCGAATCCCCTGCATCTCGCCGCCGAAATGGGCTCCCTGGCCGATGCTGCCGGCTTTGACCGCTTTCATCTGATCGCCGTTTCGGGCGGGGCCCCCTACGCGATCAACGCCCTTCCCTCCCTCGGCTCACGCGTGATTTCCGCCCAGATTGTATGCGGGCTGGGCCCCCTGCGAGACCCCGAATGCAGAGCCCATTTCCCCCTGGCCTTGCTCCTCGTAATGCAGCTGGCCCTGCATACCCCCTCCCCCCTGCTGCACAGCCTGGTGCAGATACAGCTGAAGCGTCTCAGGAGAGGAGCCGGAAAACGCCCTCCTTTTTTATCTCCGGCGGATTTCGAGCTCCTGGCCGCCCCGGAAGTGAGGTCCAGGCTTTGGGAAAGCCTGGAAGCGGCTTTCCGGCAGGGCGTGGAAGGATCGAAACGCGACCTGAAGGCCTTTCTTTCCCCCTGGGAGGCAAAGCTCGCCCCCCTTTCCTGCCCGGTAACCTTTCACCATGGGCTGGACGATCGCCTGGTACCCTGGCAGTTTTCGCAGATCCTGGCCTCCCGCATTCCAAAGGCAACCTTCGTTCCCTATGAGAACGAAGGCCACTACACCCTTCCCCTGCGAAGAACCCGGGAGATCCTGGAAGCCATTCCGCAGTAGCGGCTCTCTCAAAAAAAATCCCCGCAGGCCTCGCAGGCAGCGGGGATTTTCAATGATTCCTGATCCGCTTAGAACAAGTAGTGGATGCTCAGGCCGAGCAGCTCGCCGATCGGCTTCATGCGGAAGTTTTTCGCGGCCTGGGTGTGCACGTACATCGGGCCACCGTCCACCGAGAGCATCATTTTTTCGAACAACGTAAAATGCGCTCCGGCTGCGCCTACGATCGAAAAGGCGAAATCGCCGCCTACGGTGCCTAGCGAGGCGAGAGGGCCCACGTGAAAGCCCGTGGCACGGGTTCCGATCACGGTGAATTTATATCCGCCGCCCGCACCAAAATCGAATTTGCCTTTTGTCTGATGCACGCCGAGGAAGGTGTGGATCCAATCATTGCCGGTGGAAAAAATCGCGGAAAGGCTTTGGCCGCCCGAGATCGTGGTGGTATCGGCCATGCCGAGACCGATAGTGGCGTGGGCCGAGGGGGTGCTGAGAGCTACGGACAACAAAAGAGCGGCGAATAGTTTTTTCATTCCATCTTCCTATGCAGGTAAAAAAGGGATCACGATTTTTCGTTCGGCCTACGCACTTACCTAGGCAGTTGCACCCAAGTCAACAAGCCAAACGCCAACGCACCGCGATTGCCGCAAAAAAGCAGATTGACGCAATCAGCCTGCAAGCCGCATTAGAGCGGTCTGGGGAAAAGTACCACGCGCTCACGCTGTTCTTTCGTAAGCCGCCTTTGCAGAATCTGCTCGAGATAGGCAGAGGTGTAGCGCACGGATGCATGAATCAGAACGATCTTTTCGTTCTGCAGGCGGGGAAGCGCATCGATCACTTCGTCGAGGTGGATGTGGCCCCAGCGGCGGGCGTGCTCCACGGGCTTATCGTTGTCCCAGAAGGTGGCTTCCACAAATAGAATCTTGGCTCGCGCGATCTCGGGATCGGAGGAAAGGAACTCGATCTGCGTGTCTCCCGTGAAAGCCACCACGGGCTCGAGCACGGATTCATTGAGCTCTTCGCCCGCGCCCTTGGCCCGGAGAATCTCCTCCCGGCTGGCGCCGGCGAATTCCGCCCGGAGCTTTTTCCGTTTTTGAAAAAGAAGATAGCCCTGGCTCGGCACCCGGTGAGGCGTGGCGAAGGGGCGGGCACAGTAGGATTTATCGAGATCGATCAGCTCGCCGGGGCGGGCGGTGCGGATCTGGAATTTGTAGTTGAAATCATCCACGCCCTGCCAGAGGCGGAGAATTTCCAGCAAAGGATCATGGAGAGCTTCCGGCACCCAGAAGGTGGCGTTCTCCTGGCTGTTCATGTTTTTCTGGGAAATGAGATAAGGGATGCCCGCCGCGTGATCCAGATGCCCGTGGGTGATCAGGATGTTTTTGGCCGGAAGCTGGAACGGCAGTCCCTGCCCCACATCGAAGCAAACCGAAGCGGTTTTGCAGTAGATGGAGGTGGTGATGCCGGCCAGGGTATAGCCCTGAAAGATCCAATCACCATGCGTCCACCGAAATCCTTCCGCCAGCGACATGCCTACCCCGGATGGCTCGTAAGCTTCAGGCCCACAATGGACACCAGAAGAAGCGCGAGAAAGAACAAGCGCGAAGGACTACTGGCCTCACCGAACAGAAAAATTCCCAGCAGAGCGGCTCCCGCCGCGCCTATCCCTACCCATACGGCATAAGCGGTGCCGATCGGAATGCTGATCGCAGCGCGGGAAAGAAGATAAAGAGAAATCACGATGGCCGCAAAGGTGAGCACACTGGGCCAGGGCCGGGTGAATCCTTCGGTGTATTTCAGGCCGATAGCCCACGCGGTCTCGAGGAGACCGGCCACCAAAAGGAGGATCCAGGCAGTTTGCATGAATTAACGAAGCGGAATGGCCCGCTGGTATTTCTTGGGAGAAACTTCTCTCTCGCAATCCTTGCAGAGAAAAACCTGGGTTTCGCGCGACTTGTCGGCGAAAAACCAATCTCCGTTCTTTGGAAGACAGGGTCTGCGGCACCCAAAGCAGGTACGCTGGTTCTTTCCTGAACGTGTGGTCTTGGCGCTTGCGGACTGATTCATAGTTCCCCCCTAGGCACGAATCCTTTCGTGCCTGGAAATCGTAACACGCTTGCGTGAAAAGGCAACGTATCCCTTCTTACTCGAGGAATTCGCCTGAAAGGCACGAAAAAGCCCCCGCCGAAAAGGGCGAGGGCTCTATTTCCACGGACAATGAATGCTTACTTCGACTCTGCGAGCTTCTTGTCGATGATCTCTTTGAAGGTTTCAAAGGGATAAGCGCCGCGCACGCTCACACCGGCCACGATGAAGCCAGGAGTTCCGGAAATTCCGTATTTCTCCGCTTCAGCCATATCCGCCTCGATCCGGGCTTTCACTTTCTCGCTGTCCATATCCCGCTTCATGCGGCCTACATCGGCACCCACTTTGGCGGCCATAGCATCGAGAAACTTCTCACCACCCTGGTTGAGCTTGCGCTGGTTCATGAAAATTTCATCATGAAACTTGTACGCCTTCTCGGCACTCTGAAGCGCGATGGCTTCGAAGCGCTGCGATGCGGGCATCGCGAGCGGGTGCATCGGAAGAGGAAGGTTCTTGAAAAGGAAGCGAACCTTGCCGGGATAGGCCTTCATGATCTGCTGCACCACCTTGAAGCCGCGCTCACAGAAGGGGCATTGAAAATCAGAGTA
>CAZTCD010000014.1:0-52800 GCA_964612065.1 uncultured Bdellovibrionales bacterium
GATCGCCTGGGGGCTCGAGGTGCGAACCAAGGCCGCCAAGGAATCACGCCCCTCTTTCCGCTCCAGCCTTTTCACAAGCGCCAGATGGATGGGAGCGAATTTCGCGATCGGGGCTCTTCTCTTCGCCGGCCTGCCCTGGCTGCTTTCCAAAGCGGGCATTGATCTGGCCTTCGCCACTCTGGTGATCCTGGCCTCCGTTTCCGTACACCATTATTTCGTGGACGGTGTGATCTGGAAGCTGCAGCGGGAACGCGCCAACTCCCCTCTGTTCGGAAATGTGTCCCGCGCCTGGAGAAAAACATGAACGACCTCGCCAACCCCGCCCTGATCGAGCCGGCCTTCTTTCTCGTCATCCTCCTGCTTGCGGTGCCGATCGTTTTCCTTCCCGCCTCCTTTGACCGCTCGAAACGCTCCCTGGCTCTTCTGATCGTGCTGGTGGGATCCTTCGCTCTTTTCCGTGAGCTACTGCCCCTCCCTTTAAGCTCCGGCCTGAGCCTTGCGGTATTTCTCGGCCTCTACGGCGTATTCCAACTGATGGGAAGGTTTGATTCGAAGGAATGAAACGCTCTTTTCTCGAAAAGGCCTCGCTATTCATGATCGCAGTGGCACTTCTCGGCGCCCTGCCTGCTCTCCTCGTATCCCCCGGCCTCAGCGCCGAGGGCGATGCTCTCGATTACCGCATCCCTCTCATCCGCTGGATGATCCGGCACGCCTCCTATCCTAGCTGGCCCTGGGCCTTCGTGGACGACTATCCGATGCTGGGAGAGCTCCTGATGCTCCCCTTTCTGGCGATAAAAACGGAGCTCGCTCGCCTTCCTCCGATACTCGGCTATGCCGCCTGCGGACTCTTCACCGCCCTGATCGGCAGGGAGCTCCTGCCGGAGCGATCCGCCAAACGGCGGAATCAGTTCTTTCTCTTCGCCTTCGCCTGCACCCTGGGCTTTCAGCCTCTCCTGGTGCAAAGCAATCTGATCATGGTGGACAATATCGCCACCGCCTTCACTCTGGCCTCCCTCTGGCTCCTGCTCCGGGGAAAGACCAAGGCCGCCGGGATCGCCATGGCTGCCGCACTAGCCACCCGCTATACTGTGTGGGGCGCGCTCCCCGGAGGGATCATCGCTCTCCTCCTGCTTCACCGAAAAAACCCTCAGCGGGCAAAGCAGATCCTCATTTTCTCCGGGCTGGCGCTCCTCGGTGCCCTCCCTTTCCTGGCGAGAAACACGATCTTGAACTCCAATCCCTTCTTCCCTCTTCTCACCGGAGTTTTTAATGGCGCACCGCTATCCACCTTCAACGGCTGGGGGCGCGGCACTGACCTTCTGTCTCTTTTTCTATTTCCCTTCGATCTCCTCTACACCAACACCTTCTCAGTCGCCCTATTTGACACCCGCTCCTCACCCCACCACCCCTTCACCTATAAGCTTGGCGCCCCATTCTATCTGCAGCTGTGCACCATGCTCGTGATCTCCTCCACGATGCTTCGGCGAAGCAGAGAGGGCGCAAGCCAAGCCATAGCGAGCCCTCAAGTGCAGGCCCTTCTCGCCTTCGCCCTCTGCCAGTTTCTTTTCTGGTTCTTCGGCTCTCAGCAGCTCCGATTTCTGGGTGCCCCCCTGGCTTTGGCCGGCTTGCTGGTTCTGCGTTTTCTTTTTGCCGTGGCCCCGCCCCCCGTGCTCGCGTTTCTCGTGCTCCTGCCTTTGTACAATATCGCCCAGGTGCAGGCAGAAAGCTGGCAGATCGCCTTCGGAAAAAAAGAGCCCTTCCGCGAGAGCGGTTACGTGCAAAGCGCCTTCCGCTGCCGTGAGCGCACCGGAGTGGAAGCTTCCGCGGTAGTGGGTTTTTCCAGCAGAGACGTGACCAACGGATTTTTTTCCAATGACTTCGTGTTCCTGCCGCCCAACAATCTCGCCCTTTCCCTTCCGGGATTCCCTCCCCCTCCGGCGCCGGATTATATCTACAGCGGCCTCGACTTCAGCCCGCGCGAAGGCTATCTACCGTGGCCAAGGCACAAGCCCTGCTTGCTCAAGAGAAATCAGATAAAAGAGGCGCTCATGATTTTGAGCAATTGATCTAGTTCGAAGGGTTTTGGCAAGCAAGCCGCAACCCCGATCTCCAGCGCCATTTTGTTGATCTCGGGCTCGGCAGTGCACACCAGGAGAGGCAAGCCTCTGCTGCGGGAAAGAGCCAACAGCTCCTGGAGAAACTGGTCCGGCTGGTTTCCCTCAAACACCGGATCGGCTAAAATTCCATTCAGATTTCGATGAGACTGCAGAATTTCGAGAGCGATTTGCGGCAAACTTGCCGCCATCACCTCATAGCCCGCCAACTCCAGGGCTTCGGCTACGGTATCCCGCAAACCGTCCCCCTCTTCCACCACTAGAACACGCGCCTTCATGACATCACCAGATAACCCAGACCATTAGAGTAATTATTATTATCAATATATATTTATATATATTATGATTTTAATTTATTCGCTGAAAAATGCTCTTCATTTTTTCCGGCTTCGCATTCGGAAAGTGGCCGAAAAGGCCGAAATTTTCTTGCGGGGGGCCTTTGCTTAGGTGTAATCAGTTAGTAGGAGTGAACGGAATGAGAGCCAGCCACGCAAAAAGTGATTCCAGAAGCGAAAAGCGCGCATATGCTACGCCGCGCAACTATACGGCGCTTGGCCGCTACCTTCAGGAAATGCGCCATAAGGCAGGCTTAACTCAGCGCGAGGTAAGCATTGCCCTCGGTTACTCCTCCGCTCAATTCATTTCCAACTTCGAGGCAGGCATCGCTTCCCCCCCTCTATCCAAGCTCAAGCAGCTTGTAGAGATGTATAAAATGCCGGTAGAAAAGTTGATGTCCCTGATCCTAGAAGGCGAAAAAGAAGTGCTCATGAGCGTACTTCGCCCTTCGTCCGGCTATAAAACCCGCTTTAAGCGTCTTTAAGCGCCTTACGCAATCTTCTCTAAGCTACCACCGGCGGAAGCAGGCCCCATCGATAGATGGCGGGCTCTGATTTCACCCAGCAGTCCCTGGAAGTGGGCCGCAGCGGTTCTCATCCCTTCCCGTACCCATTCCAGCTCTTTTTCTCCGAGTTTTCCCACCATGCTCTCCACAGCCTTGATGTGCTCGGGATCTTCTTTTGCGTGGAGCGTAAGGTGGCGAGTGGCCTTTGCGCCGTAGATCGGCTCCACGATCTCGAGGAGAGGTAGCCCCCCGGCCACCGCCAGGTATTCAAGAAAATAGGCGTAGCCCACCAGGCAAACAGGGCTTTCATGCTCGATCAAATAGTAAGCGGATCTATAGAGGGCTTTGGTGGAGGGCAGCTCGGAATAGGACTCAGGCGTTGTGCCCAAAGCCCGTAGATCCTGCAGAGACAATTGCTCATGACTCTTCTCCTCAGCCGCATGACGAAAGCAGGCATGGTGGAGGTCTTGCCGCTCCAGAGGAAATCGTGCGGCCGCGAGCGCCAGGATACGGGTGGTGTGGCAAACGTAATAGTGAACCTGGCTGAGGAAGTCGGCGTAAACCGCTTTCTGATCCCAGCTCATGCCTTTGAGCTGCTGAACTACTTCCCGAGCTTGTTCTTCCACCTGATTTCTAATGTCTTTTTTCATCTTTCCTCCGTTAATCTTAGCGGTGGGGCTCCACCCATTCCGCAAATTGACCCATGGCGCAATTCGGGGTACGGTGCCGGGCCCCCAGTTTGAAATCCGAAGGAGAACGCAAAGCACTATGGCTCTCGATACCCCAGCAAACCTTGGATCCTTCCCGGCCCGAAGTTATGTGCAGGAAGCGGTGGAATACGCCCAGGCCGTGCAAAGGCTCGAAGGCCTTCTCGAAAAGTTTCTCGGAAAACGCCCGAAGGCCGCGCCCGACAAAGCCTGGGAAGCCTTCCTTTCGCTCCCCCTTCCCAAGAAAGAAGAAATTCTCCGCGGATGGAACGCCCAGTCCGATTTTCTTCAAGCAGCGATCGGCGAAGGAATCAGATGCGGCGAGGAAACTCGCATGCTCCAGCTCGCGATGAGCACGCTCAACCTGATGGGGAACTCCGATCTGTTTGAGCTGGTGGAGGATTCCGACGTAATGGAGATCATCGGCCCCGATATGGTGCAGACCTACCGCTCCTTCGGCTATTTCGCTCTCTGCAACTACTCGCTCGTGGAGCTCGCGGCTTACCCCTTTTTCGAGCTTTACGATCGCCCGAGCTGGGTTATGGATCAGATCATGAAGCATGGCCTGCCAGTGCTCGAAGGCAAAACCAATCTGGCGCTTCTCGACGAAATCCCCAACTACACCATCCGCGAGCTTATGACCGATTCGCCCTGCATTTATACGATGCGAGAACGCGCTTATGTGCGCCTGGTATCCTCCCTCAACGGGAAAAGCTATGTGCTGAGCCTGAAAAAAGTGACTCCGCTGGCCAGCCCGGCCTCGGAAAATCTCGCGTTTATCTAGAAGGCGCACCATTTATCCAGCCTTCTTTACGTCGCGCTCTCGCGCCTGCTGGTGATGCACAGCCGTCATGTCCTGATACACACTGCTCCCCTTGGAAGAAGGAATAAAATACGTTTCATTCTCATGGGCAAAGCGGGCATAGGACTCATTCCGCAGAAGAAACGCATGCGCCTCTTCCAGGCGATAGGTGGGGATAAAGGGATACAGATGGTGCACGAGATGGAGGCTACCGCCATGGGGGGCGAAGAAAAAGGCGCCGATCCGGGAGCCCACCACATTGCGGGTGCCGTCGAGAAGATGGCTCTTCGGCACAGCCAGGTGATCCGTGGCGTTTCGCACCCGGTGCAGTAAGGGCAGCACCGTGAAGTACGGAAGCAGCCAATACAAAGCGAACGCCTTCCAGGCCCCGAACCAGGTGAGAGCCAGAATGATCGCACCAAAGTAAGGCAGGGCCCTGGGCAGGTCTGAACGATTCACGCCGAGGGCAAGGAAGGCATAGGCCATCTCCCGCACGCCCTTCCCCAAAAGATGCGGCAGGGTAGTTTGCCAGTAGCGTGCCGACCGCATGGGAAACTGCCAGGTGGGATCGGTTTTTTTTCGGAACCAGTCGGGATCGCGGTCGGTGTTCAGGTAACGGTGGTGGTGCCAGTGCCGCAGGCGGTAACGCTCGGTGGAGAATCCTACCGGCCAGGCCGCCAGGTAATTGCTGATGCGGTCGTTCCAGGTACGGTTCTTGGTAAGCAGGTAGTGCGTTGCTTCGTGCATGATCAGAAACAGCGCGTGCTGCCGGGATGCCACCACGAGCTGGGCCGCCACGAAGGTGATCGCATTCGGCCAATGGAGCGCGAGCGCAATCGATCCGAAAATCAAAGCCCAATCGAGCGCGATCATACCGAGAGCCCGCGCAGCGGAAACCCGGCTCAGCTCCGGCGGGAATTCTTCTCTTTTTGGAAGCTTTATACTTTCCACACCCGCTCCTGCCTCCAATGCTCAGGCCGCCCTCTTCCGAACCGGAAACTCGATCACGTTCCATTGCGGCTCGTAGCTCTGCGCCTGCACCCGGGTGTCCCAGAGCGTTTCCACGGCCAGCTGAATCGCGGGATCTGCATGCGGCTTCATCGTGCTCCGCCGGCAAAGCAGTAGATCGCATTCCACATTGTGGTTCATCACCCTGGAAATCAGGCTTTCCCCCCCGAACATCGGGGCGAGCTCGTGAACTTTATGGTCACGCCTGGCAGGAGCGATAGCAGCTTCGGCACCGAACAGCTTCATTACTTGAAGCGCAAGGCCTCCCGCCAGCACCGGATAGCGAGCCCTCCTCCAATCGGGATGAACGGTCATATACTCCATCGACATCACATTCCGGACTCCCAGTTCGCGCACTTTCTGGAAATAAATTTCCGGATAGTTTCCGCTCAGGTAGCTGTGGTTGCGAGCGGCTTTGCAGTCGATCGCGAAGAGCGAATAGAGATGAACGGTTACCGGCTGCATTCCCTGCATAATAGAGGTCACGAAATCTTGCCGGACAAATTCGTCCTTCAGAACCGCAGGATCTAAAGAGAGGGTGCGGAAGGTATCTGTCCATATTTCCATCCAGGTTTCGTAAATGGCGTTATGAACCTCGACCAGGTGAGAGGGCGGATTGGCTGATGGCAGAATAAAATAACGTAGGCTTTCCAGGTCTGTTTTGGTGGCTTCCGAATGGTCGTTCATGATTCCCCTTGGCCCGGAAAATTCCGGACCCACCTCTATCGGCCGCCCTCTATTATTTATGTATCCTTTTATTTATATATTGAATTGAAGCAGCGTATCACCGCGGACTAAAGCCTCCTAAGGCCTCACTTATCGAAGCATTTTCTCCCGGATACACTGTCTCGGATCTGAAGTATTTTTATTTGCTTGCATGAAAAAGCCAAGGGGCGCGAAGGTTGTCCCTCGCGCCCCGTAATGGCAGCGGCTTTGCGCTTAGCTTTTAAAAGCTCTTCTTAGTTCTCTACCGTGAAGGCTTTTTCCATATAGGTGCCATCACCGTTCATGAAGCGCACTTTGTGGTCGCCAGCATCGAGGCGGCCGAGACGCACTTCCTTGTTGAAGGGCACAAGCACCATCAGGCAGAGGCCTTCGGTTACGGTAGCGTAGGTGGTCACTTCGTGCAGGGCAGGGCCCACATGATTCACTTCCGCTGCCTTGATGCGATAGCAGGAGTTCGGGAAGAGCCCGCTCACTACGGTGAAAGCATCAGAGCCGGAGTCGAATCCAGAAGGAATGTAAGCGTCAGAGATCGACACCACCACTTCGCGAGTTCTTGGCTCTTCAGCGAAAGAAGAAGGGGTCGAAATCACACCGGCGATGAGGGAAAGCAGGAATTTGGTCATCATAGGAAACTCTCCGTGTTGTTGTGGTTTGAGCCCGATGGCTCTCGTGAATCACTAGAGCAATGAGGATGCCAGCTTGCGATCCCCTGGCAACGTATTTTTTCTGCCTTTCAGGCCAGTTTTCAAAAGGTTAGGAGACATTTTGGCGAACACGCGTGACTCTTCGACCACGGCGCACCGCTCCTTACGCCCGATCCCCTGCTATCATCTAATACTGCATAAACTGGCCCCTTTGCCTGTTGATGGAGCTGCCGGATGAGCTCTCGAGGAGGTCATCGGACGACTTAGGTCTTTAGATGTTGGTTATGGTAGTCGGCGTAGATATAGAGGTGCGCCCTAAGCCGGTCGACTCTCTTCGTGGTCACCCAGGTCTTTCTGACCAGCCTGCTCACGTTGGCCCGAAACATCGCGCAGGTGTGGTTTAGCGAAAAGAGCGGGTCAAACCTTCCCTTCTTGATTTCCCCCTGGCCAGTCGAGGCAGGCTTTCGTCCCAGGTATTGGGCGTGTCGTGCCTGGGGAAAGAACTTCGCCACATCGGGCGCGTAATGGGGGTTCTGGTCCGACTTGATCAGGGCCTGCTCGTGTACAATCGGCTGCAGCTTTCTAAATAGCTCGGCCCTGGCTACCGATCTTCCATCAGGCCGGAATCCATACTTTTTTCTCGCTCTCCCTGAGAGCAATCCTTTCGCCGGCATAGAGGAAACCTCGATCCCCAAGATCCTTCTCGTTCTCTTTTGCACGGCCAAGGTGATGGAGAGAGGCTTGCCTTTGGTGTGCTCAAAGGTCTCCATATCATCGAACTCCAGCACTCGAACCTTGGCGCGCTTGTAGTTCTCGATGCGCAGGTTCACTTCGGACTCGAATCCGAGTGCCATAAGCTTTCGCTCTACCGTTTTGCGGTTGAGCCGAAAGGTGCGGGCGGCTCTGCGAATGGTGCCGGCGCTGGCAAAGTGAAGCCTTAGCTGTTCGTTTTTCAGGCGTTTCTTGTGGCGAAACCAGGAAGAGAAGGTGGCTTTTGAGCAGGTTTTTCGGCAGAGGCGGCAGAGGAAGCGCTGGATCCACTTGGAATCACCGGTACGATAATAGAACCCGAAGCGAACAAAAGTTGAACCATCAGGGGAAGTGTCTATGCAATATGGGCAGTTGGACGGCATGAGCCGCTGTAAATCGCAATCCCCAGGCCAACTTACACTGCCCTAACCCTCACCCATCAACACACATGGGGGCCGGTTTGTTTTTTCCTCCACCCCCTCCCCCTCCCAGAGGTACAATTTCCGCATGGGAACCGGCCTCTTCGCCCTCCTCATCCCCATGCTTTCCCTCGCCGCAGACGGCGACTGCACCGAAGTGCGTCTCGACAAAAGCTCCCTGCGGGCGGTGCCCATTTTCGACCAAAGCGGAGTGGACAATTGCTACGCTTTCGCCGCGGCCGCAGCGGCCGACGCCTGGCGCTTCTCCCATGGCGATAAGAGGCTCTACCACGTTACCTCCCCCACCCATCTTTCCGTGCTTTTCGCCTACGAGGAAAAGCTTCTGCCTCTCGAGATCCTGAAAGACATCGAGCTCGATCCCGATCTCGAGCGGAAGCTGGGCAGAGTGAACCTCAACCGGGGTTCTCCCACCATGGCTTTTGAAAAGCTCCGCCGCTACGGCTCCTGCGATTCCCGTGGCTTCCTCTCCCACCGTGATCAGTTGCTGATCGAGGCGATCTGGCTGCACTTGAAGAAAATCACCTCGCTCGCCGATTCGGAAGGCCGCCGCCTGAACGATGAGGAGATACAATGCTTCCGCGAAGGGCTCAGTCCCTTCAAAAACGCAAGCTGGCTGGTTTATGCCTTTTCCCAGGCCATGGCGAAAAAATACCCTCTGGAAATCATGAAAGACGCCGCCACCAGGATCTGTCGTTTCCGTTCCCTGCGAATGTGGCATTTGCCCAAGCCTTTGGGGGAAGGTCTGCCTCAGGACAGGCCGGAGGACAGGCTCAAGCTGATCCACGCCGCCCTCGACCAGTCTCTCCCTCAGCCGGCTGTGGTCTCGTATTGCTCGCGCGTGCTTTCCGACAAAAACGCCAAGGCCACGGCGGAGCCTTTGGGCAAAGGCGCGCGTCCCTGCACCGACCGTCCCAAAAAATATGACGGGCATGTATCTGCCGTAGTGGGCCGCAGGAAAGCGGAGAACGGGAAATGCCAGTTCCTGGTGCGCAACTCCTGGGGCATGGCCTGCAAAGACCGCCCTACCCAGAAGCCCTACGCCTGGGACTGCGAGGTTGGGCAGATCTGGGTAGACGAGGACGCTCTCGCCAACAACAGCTACTGGGTTTCCTATCTTCCGGCCAAGCCCAAGCCTGCTGTAGAATAGTTCTACACCCCTCATCCCGCCAAATGCATGAAATCAAAATGCTTCACATGAGGTGAAGGGAAGGCCTGTTTCATTTACATAAGAGTTGTTTCTGCTCCCGATCGCGGCCCCTATAATCCGCATCTATGAAAAAGACACAGCTTGCCCTGGCCGCCCTCCTATTCCTCACCATGGCTACCGCCGCCTCTGCTGATTCCGGCCGCCGCCCGCCGGAGCCCGCCAACCGCTACGGCCGCACTGAGCCTTTCAGCGTGGACTATTCTCTCGGCCGCACCTATCGCAAAGCCTACTCCCAGGATCCCGCAGCCAGCGCACGGCCTCTTGATTCCGCCGCCCTCACCCGCGCCTGCTGGATTTCGAAGCCTTTTGACTTCGACACCCGTGGCCTCGGCTCGGAGCTCTCCCGCGCCTACCTGGAAGATCCTCGCTTCAAGAGCTTCGAGGTGGTCACCATCGTTTCCATTCCGCTCCAGAGAATCTTCGTGCTCGATCGCGGCACGTATGAGCAAAGCCGCAATGGAGATGGCCTCGTTTACGCCTGGAAAACCTCCACCGGCTACCATGATTTTCACTATGCCTACAGCCGCAAAGAAGGCCGCGTGATCTTTGGCCAAAAGGGCAGCGTGGCCATCACTCACAAGAACAAGGCTGATGCTCTCCGCATGCTCATGGACCACTCCAGGAAAAAAGGCGCCCGCCTCTCGGCCGATGGCACCACTGTGAGCTTCGATCCAAGCGGTGACCTCGATGATTCCGGCGCCCCCCGCTTCCCCAACAAACGCGTTCGCTATACCGAGACCACCAGCAAAATGCGTGCGGACCGCGCCCGAGCCACGGGCCTCGAGATCGTGGGCGAAGACCCGAACCTTCCGGGCTTCTTGATCATCCGCAAGCACTCGTTGAATTACGAGGACTGGTACCACACCCAGCCCGGCCACTACGTGATCCAGAACGGCTTCTCTTCAAGGCATATGTCGGGGGAGAGCGATGGCAACTACGAAATCGAGCAGCCCACCATGCCCTGGGCCGTATTCTTCAACCTCAACCGCGGAATGGCCACCCACGGAGCCGCCTACCGAGGCACGATGGGAAGCCCGAACTCTCACGGCTGCGTGCGTCTGCTGGAAGAGAACGCCTGCCGCCTCTTCCACCTGATCGGCCATGCCGGCCAGGGAAAAGTGCCTGCCCTGCAGGAAAAAACCGGCCAGCCTCTCTCGAAGCTGATCGATGGCTATAAGGCGATGTTCGTCGTTACGGACAAGCTTGGCGAGATCGAAGCTCGCTATATGAACCGGATGTAAATCGGGCCCTGGCGGCCTTACAGCTTCTTGCCCATCCCGATCCGCTCCAGCGGTTTGGTGGGCGGCTTTCTCAGGCTCTCGATCTTCTTGAGAAGATCTTTGTTATCCAACATGCCGAGGAACTTCTCCCGCAAGGGAGAGAAGAAAGCCTCGAACTCCCGCTGCTCTTTGTCCGTCAGGCTCGAAACCGTGAAAAATGGCATCATGCGGTAGTCCGCCTCCACTTCGGCAAAGTAGGTAACGTCCACATTGCGGTTCTTGGTGGTGAGGCGCCGCCCTTCGCTCACGATGATCTTCTGGATCTTTTTCGGCAGCTTCTCGAAATACTCATTGTTCATGAAGATCACGCCAGCCGTCATGGTGGCGTTCAGCTTGTTGATCACGTTATGCGGTTGGTAGCTGAATACCGGGCGGTGAGGATAATACTGGTAGTAGCGGCGGAAGTTCGCCAGCACGGCGTTCACTTCGCCCTTCTCGAGATAGGAATTCACGCGCTCACAGCAAACCCCGGTGTCCACAGGAATAGCGCCGGCATGCTCGATCCAGAGCTTGTTCGCTTCCGTGCCGGTGGTGGCGATTTTGAGGCCCTTGAGGTCGGCCGGGTTTTTCACCACCTTATCCAGGGTGGAAAGATTCTCGAATCCGCCCGTATATGTGAAACCGAGCCCCTTCAGATTGCCGGGCTTCAGGCCCGCAAGGATGGATTCCCCTACCTTCCCGCCCAGCACCCGCTCGAGGTGGGCGTAGTCCTTGAACACGAAGGGCATGTCAAAAACCAGGAGATCCTTGGAGATAGGAAGAAGGTCAGTGGTATAAACATACCCCATTTCCGCTTCGCCTCCGCTCACCTTGGCAGGAATCTGATTTTCCGCCACTTGCATGGGGGTGGACCAAAGCATCTGCATTTCCACTTCGCCCTTCGAAGCTTTTTTTACCCGCTTGGCGAACTCCGTGAACTGGGTGCGGAAAACGGTGGTGGGAGGGGTGCTGTAGAGCACGCGTAAAACGAACTTCGCTTTTGCAGCGGAAGCTTCGTTTTTCTGAACGGCGGGAGACGAAGCCAAGGCCGCCGGTATTCCGAGAAAAAGAGACATACTCAGCAAGCCAAACCGCCGGAAACTTAAAGAACGCATCCCCATTGCCCCCTTCTTATTGCCTGGAAACTATCCTTAAATTTTAGCGCAGAACCGGAAAAGACAAAATAAATTCAGCCATTTTGACGCTGCTTCCCAGCCCTCATGGCCCTCCCCGCCTCCTCCTGGGCACATTCGGCCGGGATACAGGAGATAAAGTGGCCATTGCGCCTCAAGCCTATAGAACTTAGGCTCATCCGTAGCGTGAAAAGCAAAAAGATGCAGGCGGCGCTCCGCCTGACAATCGTTACTCTCCTGCTGGCCGGGCTGCTGCTGGGCCTCGAATTTTCGCTGCGCCAGCTCGGTTACGCCTCTCCCGTTTTCGCTCTGGGAGCCTATAAATTCGATCCGGAACTGGGCTGGGCGCTCGAGCCAAACCAGAAAATCTATCGATCCACCTGGGCCTACGCCCATTTCACGCACTCCAACGCCTTGGGCGAATCCAGCGGGAGCGCGCACGAACCGCCCCCGTCCCTGAGTGGCCCACAAACCGCTCTTCTGGGAGATAGCTTTGTGGAGGGGTTTTACGTTTCTTATCAAAAGTCGTTCGCCTACCTGCTCTCCCGCTTTTTCACCGACAGCCAAACCCGCAACCTGGGTGTATCGGGCTATGGTCCGGAGCAGTATCTGCTGGCAGCCCGGAGAAGGCTTCCCGGCCTCGAACTGAAGCGCACCCTTCTCTTCTTTTACGCCTATAACGATCTTCCCTACCTGGGCCACAGTACGCTCTACGGGCTCTATGCCAAGCCGGCGCTGAGCCCTGATCTCAAGCAAGTGGTAAACGCCCCCCTCAGCCCCTCCGCCCCCTCGGGCCTCGACAGAGGAAAACACCTGCCGGCCCTGGTGAGCGTTTTTCTGCCCTCGATGGGAGCCTTGTTTAAAAAGGAGGCCCCTCCGCTTCCTTCCGGAGCGCTGGAGAACCCCAAGCTCAAGGAAGAACAGCTGGTAAGGGCGCTGGCGATTTCCGGCCAGGTATTCCGGGAGTTCCCGTCGTCCTGCGATCTGATCGCCTATGTGCCGGCTTACGAGGAATTCAGGGCGGGAGAGATCGGCAGGAATAAAGAGTTATTTCTCGCCGAATGCCAAAGGCAAAAACTGAAGTGCCTTTGGCCGGAGAACTTTACCGCAAGCGATAACCCCCTTCGCTATTATTATTCGCGCGACAATCAGCGCCACTTCAACGAAGAGGGCAGCGAGGCGTATTTCGAGGCGGTGCGCGCGGAAATCGTAAAAATCGCCGCCTGCGCGAACCGATAAAATATATTTAAGCGCTGGTAAACGGGGGCGCGCCCCTAAATCTGACATAGTCTTTAAGATTCCGACCAAATCGTGATTTCCCTTTGCCCGGCCAGGCTGGTACACCTCCGCACCTAACCTAAAACAAGGAGATACCCGTGAGACCCTGCCTTTTTGTTTTTGTATCCAGCCTTACCCTTTTCCTTTCCCATGCCCGCGCAGAGGAAATCTGTGACACCCCCAGGACGCTTGCCTGCCAGGCCACTTTCACCGGTGCCTCGAAAAAAGCCAGTGCCCCCTTCGAAAATGAAAATTGGGACGAACCCAGCCTGGCCAATTGCGCTGCCACCGCCTATTTCGTGGCTCTTGGCGGCTCTGAAGCCGTGGAGAACACGACGATTCGTGTACGTGCCGAGAATGCAGGCGAACTGAATGCAGCAGCGATTCAGACGCTGGTTTCAGCGAAGAACGGAATGAAATACCGCCATGCCGATTATTCGCATGGCCAGTTCCGCCAAGGCAGCGATGGGCGCTTCTACCTGGACCGTCTTCCGCTGCCCCACACAGTCTTGGTGGGCGGAAACCTCGTTCATGAGATTTCCCTGGAGTGTTCGGTAGAATAGCTCCTCAGCAATGGGACAAAAAGGCGGCTTCCCTGCCGCCTGGTCCTCACGACTGAACTCCTTTTCTAATCCCGCAAATCAGATCGCCGAAGTGGTTCCCGTATCGGTGGAGGTATCTGTAGACGTATCGGTCACGGTGCTCGAGCCATCGCCTTCCATCTGGGTGCGACAGGCTTCCATCTGATCCCGACTCGGGCGCGAACTGGGGCGGCCGTTCTCACCAAACTCCACACCTGCCTCTTTCAAGCAGGCATCCATCACGGCCCTTTTCTCTTCCCGTTTTGCCTTCACACAAGATTTAAGGTTTTCGCGATCCGCATCAGCAAGCTTGGTCCCCGAACCACGCTCAGGAAGCGTGATACCGAGGCTCGAGGCGCAGGCCTCCAGATCAGCTTTGGAGCCAGGGCCTCCGGGCCCTTTGCGGCCGCCGTGAGGATGGCCAGCAGGCCCACGCCTTTCTCCTTCGCCCATCCTGTCTCCCGATGCGGATTCGTCGCCAAACCCTCCGGGCCCGCCACTCCAGCCGGGATGGCCAAAAGCGCTTTGGCTCAAGAGAAGCACCAGTGGGAGCAAATTTTTACTAAACAGAATTTTTCGAACCTTGTTCATGAAATCCTCCTGTATTTCCATTATCCAAAACAAAAATGGAAGGCTGATGGACTCTACTGCCTCGTGGAATTCAACGCCGGAGTTCCAGAAGTGCCGTAGTTGTAAAGAGAGTTGTAGTAAGACGGGTAAAGAACGCCAGATCCATAATAGCCGCTCCCGTAGTAACCGCCGCCATAGCTTCCCTGGAGCGCTTGCTGGTACCGCATAAGGGACTCCTGGTATCCCGCTCCGGCCACCTGAAGATCGGTGGAATATATTGAGCTCTGCTGCTGTTGGCGAAGCTGGGCGGAATAAATGGATGAATTGTAGGAGGCCGTGTTCGACGACCACGGGTTATAGCTGTAGTTGCCATATCCGCTTCCCTGCCCATAGGCATAGGAGTTGTAGCCGTAGGGATTGTATCCATACGATCCGTACGCGTTCATACTGCCGGCATACGGGTTATAGGCACTGAGGGCCGAGCCATATCCCATCATTGCGCCGTAGGGATTATAGCTCCCCATCATCGCCGCATAGGGATTCATCGAACTCAGAGCAGATCCATAAGGATTATAGCTTCCGAGCATGGAAGCGTAGGGATTGAATCCCCCCATCATATTTCCGTAGCCCAGGCCTCCGAGCAGGTTCATTCCGCCCATCATTCCGAATCCACCGCCATAGCCACTGCCAAAGCCGCCGAACCCGAATCCGCTCATGCCGTTCATTCCGCCCATTCCGAGAAAATTCCCTCCGGAACCGCTCATCATCATCGAGCTCATCATGGAGCTGCCGAAGAAGGAGCTCATGATGCCGGAATAGCTGTTGCTATTCTGCGCAAAGGGCAGGCCGTTCTGCGCCATGGTATTGGCGTAGAGCTGGTAGTCAGAGCTCTGCTTGTCCATGGCTTTAATGCCGCCGTAAAGCCCCATGGCACCGACACCCAAGGGAGTCACAGCCTTGATTACATTGGCCACGCCATCCCAGCCGCTCTTCACTTGGTGCTTGGGCTGAGCGCCTTTGGAACCGCAATCCACGCAATCTTTCGCCCTGGCTTCAGCGTCTTCCGCTTTGTCGATCCGCCTTTGGATACGTTTAGTTTCTTCTTTCAGCGCATCCGCCTCTCCGCTCACGATATCGAGCTTCGCTCTTGCTTCGTCGCGAACCACCTGGGCATCCATCACATGTCCGCGCAGCTCTTCCAGTTTGCGGTTTTCTTCTTCCGTGATCTTGGCTGGATCCGGGAAACGCCTCTTCCCTGCTTCGAGCCTCGCCTTGGCCTGCGTGAGTTCGCTTTCCGCTTTTGCGAGCTCTGATCGGGCCCGGCTTATCTCCGCGGTTTTGCTCCTGAGATCTTTTCTTGAATCCTCGAGCTCATCCTGGAGGCGGTCCACTTTCTCTGCGAAGGCAACAGTGGAGGGCAAAAGAAGAAAAATGAGAAGCCAGGTGGTGAAAAAAGATGCTTTTGGCATATCGATACCTTTCATTCCCGCCCGTATTTTCCCTTAATTGAATCTAAATCACGAAGGTTGCATTCCGATGGAAACAATTTTTATTTTATGAATCAGTAAACGGTTACCACCGAACCGCTCACGGCCGTGGCCGTAACCGTAACCACCGTGCTGGAAGTGACCGTGGTGGTAGCACTGGATCCATAAAGCTCCTGAATGCGCTTGGCGCGGATATAGGCCACATCCGCGGAAGTAAGGCCGTTGTTGGTATCGCCGCAGGCCGCAAGGCCCAGGAAGAGAAAGAGCATCGTAACGAGCAGGATCGGGCTTTTCATGGGTGGGTCTCCTATCCTCTCAGGATAGGAGGGAAGTATGGAAAGACGATGGAGGCGCCCGAAACCGGATCAGCTCTCAATTCAAAGGGATAGAGAAGGAAACGAGAGCCCCGCCCGTGGGATCGTTCTCAGCCCGTAATTCACCTCTATGCAAAGAGAGAATGCTCTTCATGATCACGGAGCCTAGACCAAGCGAAAGCCGCCCTCCCTGGGATTTTTTGATCATCCTTTGGCCTCGCCTCTCGCCGAACTTGGCCAGCATGGCGGGGTCAAATCCGGGGCCGTCGTCGTGAATGCGCACGGATACCCGGCCGCCTTCCACCGCTGCGATCACCTCCACCTTGGATTTTGCGTAGGAGAAAGCGTTCTCTAGGGCATTGCGCACCAGGCGCCGGCAGAGGTGTTCATCGCCATTCGTGAGGGCTTCGCTTTCCGGAATCTTAAGATCGAGAGCCACGGCCCCTCCCTTGCGGATCCGGATCGATTCGGCCTCTTCCTCTAGTACAGCTGCGAGATCGAATGGACGCTGGTTTGGCTGGTAGCTGGGCTCGCTTAGCTGGGCAAGAAGTAGAAGATCTTCCACGAGGCAGCCCATATAATCCACTTCCTTGTGCGCCAGATCAGCCAGCTCTTTCACCGCAGGTTCCATCTCCACTGCATCGAATACGCTTTCCAGAATCCCCCGGAGCGAGGCCACGGGAGTGCGAAGGTCATGCGCCAGCTCCTGCAGCAGATTATTCCTTGAGCTCTCCGCGATGCGAAGGCGTTCCACCAATCGTTCTATCTCATCTGCCATCGCGTTGAAGCGAGCCTTGGCCTCGCCGATCTCGTCCATCCGCTGTACCGGGAATCTCGCTTTGAGATTTCCTTTCTGAAGCTCGGAGATCACATAATCGGCGGCGTGCACATGCTCCCGCAACGAACGAAAGATCATCAGGAGAGCCACGCCGATACCGAGAAGCACCATGAGAGCCAGGATCACGAAGGTAACAGGAAAGAGATGGCGGCCTCCGGGAGGCGGGGGTAGCGGACGGAACTGTACTAGGAGATAACGGGCAGGATCGAGATTAAGTTTCGCGATATGAGCGCGAGGCGGAGGGGGCCCGGGAATACGAAGACCGGGGGACCTACCCGGGCTTCCTCCGATTTCCACCGTATGCCCCGACTCTTTGGGAAGGGAAAGATTGGCGGGAAGTTTTGTGTCCTTGGGATAAATTAGATCGCCTTTCTCGTTCAGCAGGGCGAATTGCACCACATTGTCGCCACCCTGGAGCTTCTCGAGCTTTTTCAGTCCGGCCACCGGATCCGTGCGGCCGAATTCTTCTATCAGATTCACGAAGAGCTGGGCCGTTTGCCGCGGCTGATGCTGGCGCCTCGATTCGATATTGTGGGCCACAAGATCCACAAGCCAGGAGCCCAGAAAAACGAATCCGAAGATGGAAAGCGCGGCTATGGCGAAGTGAGTGCGGAAGAGTTTTGATCTGAAAATCATGCTTTTTTCTCCAGCCGGTAGCCGAGGCCGTAAACCGGGGAAATCTGCACTTGCACGGCGCCTGCTTTGCGCAGCTTATTGCGAAGGTGGCTGATGTGGGAATCGATGGTGCGATCGAGCATCTCTTCGCTCTTATCGAGGGTTTCCATCAGGCTCTCCCTGGTAACCACCGCTTCCGCGTTCGCCATAAAATAGCAGAGGATTTGAAACTGCCGGCGGTTGAGCTCGATCACATTCGAGCCCACTTTGGCCACTCTTTGCTCGGGCTGCACGGTGATTTCACCATAGTGAAGCGCTTTGAACTTCTGCTGATTCTTGCCCTTGAGCACCACTTTGATGCGCGCGATGAGTTCTTTGTTGCTGAAAGGTTTGCGCACGTAGTCCACGGCGCCCGCTTCGAAGCCGGCGAGCACTGTGTTTTCATCGCCCGAGGCGGTGATCATCACGATCGGAAGGCGCGGGCGGTATTTCGCCACCCATTTCGCGAAGGTGAGGCCCGATCCGTCCGGCAAATTGAGATCGAGTGCCACGAGATCGAACATCTTGTCGGCCGCGAGCATCTCGGCTTCCGATTTCGAGCTCACCCAGTGCACCTCGAAGCTCTCTTTTTCGAGCGCGAATTTGAGGCCCTTGCCGAGCGCGGGATCGTCTTCCACGAGCAGGATGCGCGACATACAAAACTCTCCTTAGCTTCCAGAATATCCACGAACTGCTGCAAGATTATGGAATAATTTCCGCAATCAATCCAATGTGTTACATTTCTCGCCTTCTTTCTTTGCCCTCGCGAATCCTCCATCAGGATTCCATCTTCGGCTCCTATTCTGAAAATCAAGGAACCCGAACCAAAGGAGATAAGTCGTGAAAAAAATGATGCTGACAATCGTAGGCTGCATGACCCTTCTCGGAGCTGATAGCTACGGGCAGGGCGGAGAAAACGTGGACCACGAAGCTTTGCACCAGGCTTTCCGTGCCTGCGCGGAACAATTGGGGCTGCCCGCCCCTGAACCCGGCCAAAGGCCTCAGCGGCCCAGCCAGGAGCAGAGAACGGCCATGGACGCTTGCCTGAAGGAAAAAGGTTTTGACAAGCCCCCTCGCCCTCCCCATCACGGGCGCGGAAGGTACAGAATGGAACAGCAAAGCGAAGAGGAGTAGAAGCGGGTAAGTAAAAACAGCAAAAGGGGCGGAGGATAAAATCTCCGCCCCTGCTTTTTTGAAACGATAAGCCCCCTCAGCGGCAACCGATCCCGATTTGATCCACTAAAGTGCCGGATCTGCCGTGGATAGCGGTCACGAAGCGGCCCGCAGAACACTGAATTTCGAAGTAGGTGCCGGTGGCCGTTCCGGTTAAACTGCTTTGGCTCGATACCGTTTGCGCGGAATTCTTGCAGGTGAAACCAATCGCATTGAGATAGGTGCCGTAGTAGCCTTGCAATCCGGTGATCCTCTGGCCCGAAGGGCAGGAAACGGAAGCGGTAGTGGGAGAAGTACCATGCACGGTTCCGTAAGACGAAGTGCCCGTGCTGTTCATCCAAACTCCCTTCAGGCCTTCCAGATAGGTGCCCACGCGCAGATTGAATCCTGCGAGAGCCAGGCCATCCGCCCCCGCTTCGCTGAAAGAGGCGCCCCCGATGCCCCCGATCGCGCTCAAGTAGCTCACGCTCGCCAAATACGACCAGCTGAAATAGCTTCCGCTCGAGCTGATCAGGTAGGCCTGCTCCGTGGTGCCGCCGAGAGAACTGCCGTTATTGTCGTAGATATTTCCCGAAACGGAGAAATAGCAGGTGGTGCCGCTGCTCGCCGATTGGGAGGCAAAGGTGGCGGTGGCGTAATAGGAGCCGTAGGTAAAGTTCACGGAGGTGGCGCTCACCGCCGCTCCAGCGCAATTGAGGGTATAATTCGAAGCTAGCGCGGCCTGAGCATAGTTCACCGTGGAGGAATTAAATTGAACCTGCACCGAAGTAGGAGGCGATTCCAAAGTTCCGCTGGCCGGATAAAACTCGCTGATCAGTAGCCCACCCGTGGAAGCCGCGGCACTGGTGGCCGTGGAAGTGCCTGATTTGCTGAGCGAGCTCACGCCACACCCGGCCAGGATCAAAGGAATGAAACAAAAGATTCTTGTTCTCATCTCTCCATTTTAGGAAAGGACTATGGAGAGATGATGGACAACCGAAACCCCGGAAGCGAACACCCTCTATTTTCTTCACGGCTTTCAGGGCCATTTGGCACCGGATAGCCTTTCCCTTCCTGTTAATTCCCATCTGAGCCCCAAAATCGCTGGCCCGGCAATTGCTCAGCATCCGCGGACTCACTTTTTCCCAGGAGCTTTCGCCATGCGCCTTCCCTTGGCTATCCTTGCCGTGTTCTGCACCTTGCCATTTTCTCTTCCCTCTTTTGCTTCCCCTTTCAGCGCCGTGGTTCAGGCCAGGGGCCAGGCGGAACGCCTTAACCTGAATGGAGGCGATGGGCGCAACGGATCGGATGGCCGGGATGGAAGCGATGGGCGCGATGGATCCAACGCCTACTGCCGCGATGATAAAGACAGAGCGGACGGAGAAAATGGGCAGGATGGCGAAGATGGCGAAGACGGCCGGCAAGGAGAAAGCGGCGACAACGGAGGCGATACCCTCGTGCACTACGCCGACCTCGCTCATGTGAAAGCGATTTCCATCCGCGCCGCGGGAGGCGAAGGCGGATATGGCGGCCAGGGCGGCCGCGGAGGACGAGGTGGACGAGGTGGATACGGCTGCAACGGCGGAAGCCACGGGAGCGACGGGCGCGATGGCCGCGATGGCTCTTCGGGCTCCACTGGCTGGAGCGGCAGCAGCGGCACTCTCTATCTCAAAAAAGGCTTTGAGCCTTTGGTGCCTTCAGCCACCGATCTCACAATCAGTCTCAAAGAGCTTTTTTCGCAGACCAGCACCATCCACAAGAATTTCTGGCAGGAAAAGGCGGGCGCCCGAGCGCTTCTCGCTCCCGGATCGATCGTGGCCGGCAACTACCATGAATTCACCGGCAGCAAAACTCTGTTCGTGAAGGGCGTGCTCACTTCCGATCAAAAGCTCGGAGAAGAGATCCTTGCGCAGCGGATTTCGGTTCGCTTCAACGATTCCTTCACCGAGCCGGAGCTGGCCTTCTACAACGACAGGATCATCGTATTCCTCGCTCGCGAGCAGCAAGGCGATACCTTCATTTACAAGATCGACAGCATCTACAATTCTGACGACTTCTTCCAATTCCGCGCCGGCATCCGAGGCACGATCGGCACCGATCGCCGCATCCTCCTTTCCGATCTCCGCAGAAACTGGAAAGCGCTGCCCAGCACCCTGCAGGTGCGTGTGGGATCCAAAACCTTTGCCGTGCCTTCCGGCGCGATTCGCGTCTCTCCCTACGGCCCGGAGATCATGATCGCGAGAGTGCCCGGCCTCTCCCGCTATGAGGGCCAGAGCGTGAACGCCACGGTGGTGATGAGCCGGAACCTCAAAGGCCGCATGCTCGTGCGCTCGTTTGAGGTGAAGAACGGGCTGTAGATGGTAGCTTGATCCGCCCGGTATTTAACCTAATGAAACCCTATTACTCAGGAGAAACTATGAAGTTCTGCATGGCTGCTTTATTCGCTTTATTGGTCGTCGCCGCCCCTGCTTCGCAAGCCGCGAATACCGCACCCGCCTCTTGCTACTGCTACTACAAACTGAAATGGACCAATGAATGCCCGGGCGGCCCCGACAAAGGTTGGGACTTCGCAACTGTCGTGCGTTTCAACACCACCCGCCCCACCTACAAAAGAGATGGGATGGCCGCCTGCAAGAAATATATGACGGATGTAGCGCTCGAGGATTGCTGGGACGCTCCTGCAGTAGAAATCTCGGACTGCAAATTCATCCAGTAAGCTAGCTTTGGAATCGCAGTTCCAGCCCCAGGCTACTGCGGAGAGATGATATTGGGAGGCAAGGATCCCGTAGACGTGCCGGTGGACGTGGAGCTTTCCGTAGCCGTGGCTGTTTCCGTGGAAGTAGCGGTCGAGGTATCGGTCGAAGTGCTGGTGCCCGTGCCCGTACCAGTGCCCGTACCAGTGCCAGTGCCCGTACCAGTGGAGCTTGCTGACCCCGATTGGCGCCGCTGAATCTCGCTATTGATCTGCCCCGAAAGGCTATCAAAGGTTTTCTGAAGATCGGCGGCCAGCTTGCTGTTGCCTTCCGCCTGCGCCTTCTTGATCAGGCCGGAAAAAATGGAATCGAGCTCGTCTCGGAGCTTTTCGAGGCCTTTCTCAGTGAGATTCTCAAAGGCTTCCTGCACCTCGGCGCGCATATCGTCGATCAGCTTGTTCACATCGCTCTTGGCGCGCTCGTAGATGCGGGTTGCCGCTTCCTCGGCATTGGAAATCACCTTGCTCACGCTATCGTAGGCAAACTGGATGATTCGTTTCGCGGCATTCTCCGCGTTCGTGATCACGTTATTCGCCGACGCTTCGGCCTGCTTGATCCGGGCCTCAGCCGCCTTGTTCGCCTTATCGATGGTTTTCGTAGACACCCAATAAAGCCCTCCCACCGCGCCTGCCGTGATCAACGCCGCGCCTCCGAGGCCCACCATCATATTCTTGGATATGCCCTTCTCTTTGCCTTTTCCCTCTCGCCGGTCGCCGCCCTCGAGACGTTCCGCCGTATCGCGCGTTTGCCGGGAGTGGAGAGCCAGCAGATCGGAATCGCCCTGAAAGTCCGTGGAAACCTTGGAGGCTTCTTCCGCGAGACTGTCGGCGGTGCCCTTGAGGCGGCCGATATCCGCAAGCACGGCCTTTGATTTCAATAGAAAGGCGTTGCGATTGGCTTCGCTGATCTGGGCCTGGCCGCCCACCACCGACGACTCTCTTTCCAACAGCTTGATCTGCTTCGACAGGCGTTCCGAAACCGCACGAAACCTGTTTTGCGCTCCGGTGGCGATACGGGCCCACTGTTCTTTTGTGATCGAACCGCTCTGGCTCTGCTCGGCGGCATCACGGAGGGCGCCAGCCTGATTCTCTGCCGGCCCGGCCGCGGAAGGGCGCGCTACCTTCGATTTGGCCGTGCGCATCTGCTCCCAGGTGCCGTGAATGGCAGCCACGGCGTCCCGGCAGGCTTTGGTATGCCCGGAGTTTACGCCGTACCTGGAGATTTCCTGCTCATAGGCAGGCACTCTGGCGCATTCCGAAGGCAGGCGCTCCTCGGCCAGAGCGGCCGGGGAAAGCAGGATTGCGAGGAAAAAAGAAAACGCCATGCTTTCATTTTCGGAAAACATGGCGTTTTTATTTAGAGAATGGGAGCTTTTCCGCAAGGAAAAGCCCTTACACGGACCAAGGTACCTCGAAGGCCCTACTCCCGGCTGAAGGTGGCCGAGATCGGGCGCACCTGCATCTGGCCGTTCACGTATTTCAAGCCCACCTGGATCTCCACATTGCCGTCCACGCCCTCGCCTCCGTTTTTCGGCCAGGCGTAGTAGTTGGCGGCGTAACGGCCCACGATTTCTTCGCCCTGATCAAAGGGCGAGTTATTGAGGAGCGGCTGATCGTTATTTTCGCCGAGATAATAAAGGCCGAAGTTCACGAAGTTTCGGGCGAGCTCGGCGCGCTCTTCCCCAAAACCAAGCTTGGCGAATTCCGTCTTGGCCACATTCAGGGCTTGGGCTTCCAGGGAATCAGATTCGAAATCCATCTTGCGGAAGGATTCGCCCTGCCTGTGGTAGAAAAATATCCAATTTGTCTTGCGAGAGGTGAACTCCACAGCGGCCACTTCGCCCATCTCATGGCCTCCGCTTTCCGGATACTTTTGCGACCAGTACACACTGGTGAGGCCGTAGCCTCGTTCATCCATTTGTTCGCCCGCATAGCCGGGAACCTGCTCGGAGGCCAGTTCCAGGGCGCCCTGCTGGTTCAGTTTCACGAAATAGTAGCCGTAGGGCTCTTCGCCGCCGGCATCATCGCGATACACCGCCATCTGGTATTTTCCCGAGGGCGAGGTGGTGATTCCTTGCACGAGATAGGAAAAATGTTTGCTGCCGGCAACTGCCGCGGATCCCGCCGCGAGGGCAAAGAGGAAGAAACTTGCGAGAAATTTTCTGAAAAACATGGGGCACTCCAAATCAGTGAGATAAAATCTTGGGGCATAAATCAGGATGAATAACCCTGCTTCGGCCCGGCGGCAGTGGAATACCATATTCCAGCTCCCTGTTAACCCCGGAAAGCAAAAGAGATGCCTTTATGAGGCAAGGCCGCCGCGTTATCCTGCATGCATGGACTTCTCCGTAAGCTCGATCATGGCCGGCTTCGTTTTTGGCACCTTCGGGCTTTACTTCATGCGCCTCGGGAAGAAAGACGCCAATATCCGCCAGGCCGTGATCGGGATGCTGATGCTGGTATACCCCTACTTCGTGGAGAACCCCTGGCTAAACTGGGGCATAGGAGTGGTGCTGTTTTATTTTGCTTATCGGAGTTGAGAGAGAGTATCTCGTTTCTGGGCTTTCCGATCTTCCTCTCCCACACTATCCTTCTTCCATGCAGCCAACCCACTCCAAAATACGCATGGCCACAGTAGCCGACGCCCCTGCCGTGCAGGAGATCTACCGGCCGTATGTGGAGAGCACAGCCATTTCCTTTGAAACCACTCCGCCTTCTGTTCAGGAAATACAGGAGAGGATGCAAAGCACGGTGGCGAAATTCCCCTGGCTTGTATGCGAGCGAGAAGGACTAGTGATGGGATATGCGTACGCCGGCCCCTTTAAAAGCCGTTGTGCCTACGATTGGTCGGTGGAGAGCACGGTTTACGTGCGAGAGGGCTCTCGCGGCCAAGGCGTGGGAAGGGAGCTCTACCGGGCCTTGCTGCCTCTGCTCGAGCAGCAAGGAGCCTTGAATGTGATCGCGGGGATCGCGCTGCCTAACGAGAGCAGCGTGGCCCTGCACGAGCGCATGGGTTTTGAAAAGGTGGCGCACTTCAAAAGCGTTGGTTTCAAGCTGGGCCTATGGTGGGATGTGGGTTATTGGCAGCTTTCCAGCCCCAAGGCCACTGATCCGCGACCGTTAGGCCCGGTAGCGAAACTGGAATAAAGGCACGATAGCTGACGCGCGCATTGTCTGGTAATACGGAAGGCATGAGCCAAGAATTTCGTTATGAGTTTCTCGTTCTGGAGTCCCACCTCGACACCTTCGGCCATGTGAACAATGCCACCTACTTCCGCCTCTTCGAGGAAGCACGCTGGGATATTGTAACCCCTCGCGGATATGGCCTTCGTGAGGTGCAAAAGCGCAAGCAGGGGCCCGTGGTGCTCGAGGCCCAGATCAAATTCTTGCGTGAGCTGCACCTTCGCGAAAAAGTGACAATCGTGACTCACCCTGCTCCCTTTGTGGGAAAGGTGGCGAAGATCTATCAGAAGATGGTGAAGGAAGATGGCGTGGTGGCCTGCGAGGTGGAGTTCACCTTCGCTTTCTTTGACCTCGCGGCTCGTAAAATCATCCCACCCAGCCCCGAGTGGAAGCACGCGATCGGGATGGAAGATTAGAGGTTAAGGCCAACCTTCTTTTTTCTGGATTTTTTTGAAAGAAAAAGACCTACTTCAAGATCACTCGGCCCGTGCACTGAGCATCACGGTACAGTTCCGCAGCATCAGGGAACATGCATGCCGATTTGGCCATCCGCGAGTGCCCGCTTTCGCATACAGAGCCAAGAGAGCACTCCTGCACTAGCTTCTTGTGGCGGCAAATTTTTTCGAAATTCGCCTTCACGTTCTTGGCCACGCAGTCGCGTTTCGAACGAGATTCATCGAGCAGGTTCACCAGCCGGGAAGCGTCGGCATGCAGCTCTGCGCAGTTGGTAGCGCAGCTGGCCCACGATGGCGTGCTGAGTAAAATGGAGAATGCGAGGAGGAGGGCAAAGGTGAGAGGGGTTTTCATGGGCTGAGATTTTATAAAATCATAGCGCTTTAATCAACATTATTGAGTCCAAATAATAGCTTAATATTTTCAATGTATTAAGCACCACACCCGCCCCCTCCGCCTCCATGCTCATCCAGCCTGTAGAGGACAACGGGCTCTTTCAGCCCCTAGCGCACCGCAGCGCCAGCGCCTCTAATCATAATACTTCTCTTAAAACTCATTATTCTCTTCACGAATCTAGGCCAGCGCGATAGTTCCTCAAAACGTGCTTAGGGGGTTTTTATGGCACGTAGGCTTTTTAGTCTTATTCTCTCTCTCCAGTTCTTCTTCACCGGGGCTTTTGCTTTCGGGAAGGAGGCCGAGCTTCCCTACTACGGCCGCGAATTCTTCTCCTCCCGCCCCTCCGATTCCTCCCTCAAAGAACTGCTCTTCAACATCGTTTCCGCCACGCATACGATCACCCCTGGCAGCTTCGATCGCATCGCTCCCGGCTGCAGCGGCAAGAAGTGCTCACGCCACACCGCCTTGGGCTACTCGCGCGCGCGCTCCTTTTTGCTCGGCGATTTCTATCTCGTGAACACCGGCCATGGTTATGGCGTGAAAGATGTTTATTGCGACCGCGTGGCCGAAGCCGACGAATTCCAAAGGGTGAAGCCCGCCCCAAACGTGGTGCCCGATGCCACGGTGGTGAACACCGAACACACCTGGCCGCAGAGCCGTTTCGTGCGCGGCTTTCCGGATGAGATGCAGAAGAGCGATCTCCATCATCTTTTCCCCACCGATTCCACGGTGAATTCCGATCGATCGAGCTTTGATTTTGGCGACGTGCAAAGAGATTCGAAGCGCCTCAAGTGCAGAGGATCCCGCCTTGGCTTCGCCATAAAAGGCAGCCAGCTGGTGTTCGAGCCACCGGAAGACCATAAAGGCAATGTGGCGCGCGCCCTGTTTTACTTCTCTGTGCGCTACCGGGCCCCGATCAATCCGGAGCAGGAAGCCACTCTCCGCAAATGGAATCGCCTCGATCCGGTGGATGCCGAGGAGCGCAGCCGCAACGAGCGCATCTTCCAGCTGCAATCAAACCGCAACCCCTTCGTGGATTATCCCGAGCTCGTGGACGAGATCCGCGACTTTTAGGGCTGCCCCCTTCTCCCTTCCACTGTTTCCCTCCGGGGAAACAATTTCCGCCATATGACCGGAAATTCCTGGAAATCAGCTCTGTCATCGCTAAGATAGGGCCAGCACATAGAGCGACCCTCCGTGAATTTGGGGCGTTATCGTTATCAACGGAGACCTCTATCATGAAGAAAAACCACCTGTTCTTTTCCGGCCGTTCCATCGCAACCCTTTCTCTCCTGCTTGCCTGCCTCACCCCCACCGCCTTCGCGGGCGGATATGTGTGCAACGGCAACACCCTCCTTTCCCGGAGTGGAGCCAAGATCGCGGAATTTCGATACTCTTACGAATGCTCCAACTGGAGAGACGATCTCAACAGCCAGGGCACGCCCTTCGTATGTTTTCGTAACGACTTGCTGGGCAGCGATGGAGAAAAGGTTTCCTCCTTTCGCTATGGCAGCGAATGCACGGACTGGAGAAACGATCTGAACAGCCAGGCGGGCCCCTTCTACTGCTTCCGCAATGATCTTTTGAGCCGCCAGGGAACGAAGCTAGCGTCCTATCGCTACGGATCCGAATGCACGGCCTGGCGAGACGATCTGAACAGACAAACAGGCCCCTTCTACTGCTTTGGCACCGATCTCTACAACAGGAGCGGCGAATTCATTCAGCACTACAGCCGCACCAGCGAATGCACCAACGCAGCCGACCGGCTGAACAGGCAGTAGAAAAATCAGGCCCGCCTTCTGCGTTGAGGCATTGGAGCGGGGGCGGAAAGCCGATATTGGCAGTCTATAGAATTCCCCCTGCCGGCCTCAGGCACACTCTAACTTTGAGCGGCAACGGCAGGGTTTCGCTGGAACACCTCGCCGATGACCACGGTAAAAAGTGCGACCGCCATTCCAATCGACGCCGTTACCGCCGGATTGATGGCGTGCCCCAAAACCGCTTTCCAGAAAAAGTAGATCGCAAAATGCGCCAACGGGCCAATCACAGCCGCTCGAAATACGCTGCGGCTGGAAACTTTGGGAAAATAAAGCCCGGCGGCGATGGGACCGATCGTGGCTGCTGTCAGGCCATAAACTCCCACCTGGGCAAATATACCTGCCAACTGCGGTGGATTGAGCGCAATCAAGAACGACACGATGCCCATTCCGATCAGGAAGTAGCGGCTCATCGGGAGCGCGAGTTCGATTCGCCTTTGGCCGTCAATACTCTTGAGGAAGCGGTCACCGATCGGTCCGAGCACGATATCTTTTGCCGCAATGGTGGAGGCTCCCACCAAGATACCGTCAAGAGTGCTCATTCCAGCCGCCAACAATGCGATGCTCACAAAAATCCCTACCACTTCCGGGAAGGCTGCCTGCACATACTGAGGCATCACGGCATCCTGGGCCAACTCGGACCCGAGGGAGAGCCTTGCGTAAAAACCTGCGATCAGAATGCTGGCATAAATCACACTGAAGAGCACTGTAACCAGGAGAGCCCGTGTGAGTGACCTGTTGCTTTTCACATAAAGCGCTTTCATCAAAATATGCGGCTGGCAGGTGAGGCCGAAGCTGATGATAAAGCTGGCAAAAAACACCGATCCAAAGCTGCCAAAGAGCGCGCTCTCAGGATTCACTACTTTGGTGAGATTGGGATCGATCTGCCGGAGTTGGTCGAAGAAGCTCATCGATCCATTGAAGAGAAACTTCCAGCCCGAAAAGAAAATCAGCGCCGCAACAGCAGCCATAATCAGGCCCTGCAACGCATTGGTGTAGGCATGGGCGTAGGTGCCTCCCATGAAAATGTAGGAAAACACAAAGCCCACAATCACAAAGAGCGCCAAGGGATAGCTGAGGCCCAGAGCTTGAACCATCACCAAGGCGCTTCCCTTCACGATCAGCACCACAAAGGAAACGGAGAGCAGCAGGTTGAGAATCGCAAAGTACGTTGCCATAGCCGGAGAGTTGTATCGCTTGCCGATCCAATCGGGCAAAGTGAGAGCCCCTTTTGCGCCGCCCACCTCGCGGAAGCGGTAAGAAAAAACAAAAAGCGAGGTGAGGAACCCCAAGGGCGATGCCACGGCAAAGTGAATGAATGCGCTGAGGCCGTGCTTGTAAACAAAGCCAGGGTTAATGATAAAAGTGGCCGAGCTCGCGATGGAAGAAGCCAGGGTAATTCCCACCAGCAGCGGCCCCATGTCTCCCGCCCCCAAGGCGAAGCTCGCGAAACTGGATGTCTTTTGCATCCCACGGAGTGCGAGACCAAGTGTAGCTACGATGTAAACTCCAAACAATATCCAAGCCATATAGGCCATCTGCGCCTCCTTCCGTTGTGCCCGGAACCATGGTTACCAATCTGCCGCAACGGGCTCAAACTAAAAAAGCCCGCGCTCTCTTGCGCAGGCTTTTTAATTTGGCGGAAAGGGTGGGAAAGCAAAAGCCCTCCCCTAACCGCTGAACATCAGAGCAGAAATCAACAATAACAATAACTTGGAATCACGCCTCATCCCGGCGCAACCCGCGAGATGCTTCGAAAAACCTCTCAATCACACACAAATCACACACAAAATCAGGCGCTCTCTTTTTCCAGTGGTGCCTATTCCGAAGAGACTTGGCGAATAGACATGGGCGATCCGAAATGCATCCGGAACTATCTCCAGCGAGCAAAATAGAAGGGATTGATAACACTATTTAGATAGTGTTATCATAGTGTCTTATGGCCCAGTGGGAGTTTGTGGAATGGCTGCTCTTTTGGATTCTGGAAACCTCATATTTCGAATTTGAATGGGATAAAGGCAACAGGACCAAGAACGCTGCAAAGCACAGAATTTCCATTGAAGAAATTGAAGCCGTTTTTCGTTCGGGACTAGCTCTCCCCTTGGGAATTCAGATCAGTCCGCCAGCGAACGAGCAGCGCTTGGGGCTGGTTGGCCCCACTCTAAACGGACGGTTACTTCACGTGGCCTTTGTTTTGAGAGAAGGGCGCGTAAGAGTGATCAGCGCAAGACCCGCGCATTGGAAGGAGGCAAGGCAGTATGAAGAAATCCTACGCAAAAAACCTGAAGGAATATGAGGCTCCGGTTGAACTCGACGCTAAAAAAATTCTCGCGGCAATGAGGCGCCATAAAGAATCTCGAAAGAAGCCTACTAGTGTCGCCCTCGATGAAACTACCATTCATGAGCTAAAGGACCTGGCCAAGAAACAGGGAATTCCTTACCAGGTTTTGATCCGCGTATTTATCCTTGATGGATTAGATCGCTTGAAAAAGGCCTCTTGAGGGAAAAGGAGAATTCCGAAAAGACTCCACCTCAATTTTCTAGATTTCATGCAGGCTCGATGGCTTTCGACTTAAATTTTAAAAAAACCCACCTAAGCCGCGGAGCGACTCATTCTATGGTGCATTCGGAGGGACTTGAACCCCACTTCTTCATCTTGGCATCGTAATACATTTCACTCCCGCACTCATGTGCGCTCTACCTCACATATCTTTTCAAACAATTGCGCGCACAGCAATTACTGGTAAAGCCGACCACCTAATCTACGAATTTTCGTGAATCCAAGGGTCGGCTTTTTCGCTAAATACAGGGCGAGAACCACCCGAAGAGAAATGTGAATTCGGCCATTGTAGGACTTCAATGTAGCAGCGCTACAAGAACGCGTAGTAGGTTCGAGTACTTTAACTTTCACCAGATCGAAAGTGGTAAACCTCGCATAAGGTAAGACGAGCAGAAGTAGGTAAGGTCGTTTGGTTTTTTGAGCGCGTCTTTCGGCTGGATTGAGGCTTCAGGGTTCTATACTTGGAATTGCACGGGTAAATTCGTTATGAGAAACACATCAGGCTAACTAAGACCCTTATTCTTAACGCTAAGAACCCTCCAAACCTTCTCCTTTTTTTCTAATGTAAATTCTTCGCTGGAACCGCACTCACTTCCGCAAGAATTACGCGCCCTAAGAGACACTCTTGATTCAGTCTGCCAGCACACACCCCATAGCCTAATTCGGTTAAAATCTTTACTACTCATTTTTATCGGTCCGTTTTTGAACTTAACTTTCTTTGAATGTTTAAACTTATCAACTAACTTCCCAAACGCTTCAATTGGAACCGAAAGATCTTTACGACTACCATGGGGATCGACCAAACTAACGGCGTAAGTCGTTTGTTCCTTGAGACTGTCGCTCTCCCTACGTGAAGCGTACCAGCCAAACACCTCTACCAGAATCAAATCCTCTTCACCTTTTCGAGCCGATTCCAATTGACCGATAGACCTCGACCCCTTACAGTCCTCAGCAGCTTTAGCAGAGATTAGATTCATTAGAAGAATTACTAATAAAGGCAATATTCTCATTTGACCTCAAATCGTAATTCGGCAGGCCCACCGAGACCAACCATTTCACTTTCTATCTTAAATTTACCTGCTGAAATCCTTCTATTCAAAACCAGGATGTCCATTTCAATTTCGGCTCTTTTTTTAGGATCATTCTCTTCATCTAACTTTGATTGTAAGTCGAAGATTTCTCGTCGCCATTTTAGAATCGCGAACGTAATCAATCACTCATTTCTTTAAAAACTTAGTTCTAAGGTCTTTAATTTCCTTTTTGCATACTTTGACTCCAACACTGCCACAGCCTATTCCCTTATATGTAAAGAACAAATTTTCATTCTTCATCACATAAAACAATTGTTCGAGTTGGCCTGAAACAGCTGACACATATGAATCCTGCAAGCTGGGATCACAATCATCGTACCTCGTTCGTGTCGGTTTATAATAGACATCCACAGATGATTCCTTTTTTATATCGCCCTTAAATACTTTCGTGACTCGTACTTTTACAATTCGTCCGAAATATTCACTTGGCTTATCCATTGCTACGTCTGCGATTGGCGTCCCAGTAAAAATGGCGACGGCCTTTTGTGCCCTTTCGTCAAATGGCACTTTCTCAAGGAAGCAGCTGAATCCGAAGCTCTCGCTCCCCCAAACTATGGACATTATAAAAACCAATAAAACTCGCATTAATATACCACTAAATCAATTTTCACTTCCTCACCAATTGATTCTCGCCCCTCAACTTTAACATTCACCACCGTAAATAGTTTTATTGAGCAGAACACCTAAGGACTTATGAAAACTCAGAGCAAATTATCTGCAAGCACGCAAGTGGGATTCAAGCCCTCTAATTTTCACCATCCACAACCAACTTTGCTTTGCTACGCCCCCTATAAAGGAGAACTATTTTGGGCTTTTTCGTTTTTGGAATTGCAAAATTAATTGATGCGAAATCAAAAGAACCATATTTCGCTTCATTTCTTGAGCCGTGTTTTTTTTCCGGAATTAACTCAATTTCTTTTTGGAACTTTATCAATGCCTCATCAATGGTCTTACCCTTGTGATCCACCATACGAATCTTCCAGTCCGTAGGCTTCTTAGCCCTAAAATCCTCATCCGTCTCCAATTCCGTATATTCAATATAATCATATGAAATCGAAGCCGATTCGGGAGAGTGATATACCATGATACTAACCTTTAAAATTTTTTCGCCGTCTCTCGGGCCGGCAAATGCATTTGTCTTGAAAGAAAAAAGACAAAAGGCAGAACTTAAAAACAAGGCAATGCGAAACATCAAGGCACCTCAAACTGAACTTCACTCGAAGCACCGGCGTTGATTAAGTTTGATCTTAATGCAGATTTTCCGAAAGACCTTTTCCGGTTTATCAATGAAATCTTCACCAGAATCTCACTCCTTTTTTCTGGATCATTTTCTTTGTTTAAAATTTGCTCTAAATCAAAAATTGCCATAGCCCAGCGAGCACTTGCTTCATTGTAGTGTTCTTGCGATTGATGGGAATCATCTTTATGGCGCCCACCGTCGAATTTTTCTTTTCGGGATTGAGGCCGATAGTTCAGTCAATGCGAGAGTCGAGCGCAGGCCTTAAATATAGGTCGAATGCCTCGCTATAGAAAGCAAACGCGATCACTTTTCCATCAAATAGATTTGTTGTTACTTTCTAAGTGGCGGTAAAAACGGGGCTCAGGTCATTTTCACGGACCTTGCTGCCGAGAACCGCGCTGTGAAGCACACGGCTCTTACAGTTATTTTACGGTATTCGCTAATTTTTCAAAAATTGAATTAATTCGTCCCAACTCTTCGGAACTCGACAACGCCCTATCGTTCACTTCACTCATACAACAATCCATAAAAGCTGGTGCTCCCTTAGCGTATACAATAAAGCCACCAGAGTTTTTTACCCCTGCGCCAAAATAGATCACAGACCTGAGAGTGGTGCAAAAATCACTCGGTGGTGGCACCTCCACAATAAACACATCGCCTTCTTTTGCATCTCCCTTCCAAGACTTGATTACCCTATATTCATCTAAGAATACCTTTTTCTTGAGGTCCTTTTTTCGATCTAAAAACTTCCCAAAAAAAACCAAATTTGCAAGTTTGAACTTTTCCTCGCGCTTTAGCGCTCCACACCTAACATGCTCACGTGAAGATCGTGAATCTTTGTAAGATCCCAACCTGGTTGGAAATAGTGCCTCTTTAGATCCATCCGCCAATGCGGGCAGAGTAAAGATTAAAAATGCCGCCTGCAATAGAATCATTCGCATAGATCGCTCCATCAAAATTGTATCAGCTATCTCCAGCCGGAAGTTTTGGGCCTGTTTTCGAAGAAATCAAACTACAATTTAGACGAAACTTAATCGGCTATCTTACTTCAAATCTTTCATCTTACTTAGTGCTTCTATCTCGCCTTGAATCTTCTTATCGACCGTTGTGCCCCCACCAATTTCCGGCGAAGTGATCAGAATCCCTGCTTCTTCTTTCACATAAACCAACTCGGGAATTTTATGGCTGATCGAATACTTATATCGCTGCCGCATTCCAGCGCGAAAGTCATCCACCCCACCCAGCGAATCGTCTCCCCTAGCAAGCAAATAATGAACCTTTATATTCTTCCCCGGTTTTCCCTTAAGTTCCTTTTCTACGCGGAATTTAACTGACATATCCACGTCCAGGTCGCCTTTTTTCTCCAGCGACTCCGAGATTGGGATACCAACGAAAATATATTTTGCGTCCTTCACTCTTTGATCAAACGGTGGAATATTCCGGCGCCACGCGGCGACCGCAGAACTATTAATCATCACTAAACATGCAAGAGCAGAAATGCAAAGCTTCATCGAATAGCCCTCTACTGCACCGTGATTTACTTTTGCGCACCCAAGACAAAAGAATACCAATCTCGCAGATAGGAATCTAATATTTTGTTTACCTCTCTATTGGCAGGCAATGAGGCTAGTAAAAATAGCTAGAACGAGAGCGGCACTAAGAAACCGGCATGAAAATAGATCCCGACTCGGGATTGTGACCTGCTCAGATTTAACGCTTGGCCCATGGGTCTTTATTTTTTTGCGCGATTTTCGCTACAGGTAAATCATTCGGCTGGTCAACCGCGAGTCAATCAGAGGTTCGACTACTTACTGTTTTTACGGCTATCCTCGTGCGCGTCAGCATCGAACCTCTTAAGCCCTTTCACTACCTCAGCCATTGTCTTTCCGTTTGCTAAATCATTAAGAGCACGAATTTCTGCAAAATCGTTAGGATTTTCATCATTCCAGAACGGTATAAAGCCGAAGAACGTCTCTGAGACTTTCTTTCCATCTAGCTCTCGCAAATAAACGAAATGATTTTTACCAACAATATAAGGGCCGCTTTTTAACTTCCATTTTTCCCTTTTAGGAGTCAGCGCCGGAGAATAAGCAAAAAACTCGATGTTACCTTTTTTCCTTCCTTTCCAAGATTTGGAAATTTTTAGCTTTATCAATTTCAAATCCTTAATGGGCAATTCTTTGAAATCATCGACGGAAATATCTGTCTGCACCTGCTCTATCGCAAGAATTTCTCCATACAAAATATCGGCAGCTTTCTCATAACGTATATGAAATGGCTCAACTGGAATAATGCGCGAGGTTGCTAGGGCCTGCCCTGGCGAAAACAATAGAAAAACTACGATTTCACTGAGCCTGAACTTTAACTTCGACATCACCATATTTTCATTTTTTTGTAAGCACTTCAAAATCAGCTTTTATCCTTTTTAGTTCAAGATTTCCGCCGCCGAGCTCATAAGAAGTGAAATATCTGTCTCCACTACGTAGAACAAAAAAAAGGCTCTTGACCTTATTTTCTACTGCATACCAAAAGGACTCGCGAACACCATCCTCACAGTCCTCATGCTCACCAGGCAGTCTGTAATTGACATCAATAACGTCGCCAGTCTTTAAATCGCCTTTGACTACAAAATCTACTTTTACGCGAACCACGCGATTCACTGGCATTGCCAGTGCTTTTCCATTGAATAACTTAGACCCCTTAACTCCAAAAATGTTTGCGCTCTCCAACTTTCCGTCCTTAACAGCAACTCCGGTAAAGATGGCGTGGGCCTCTGACTCACGCACCTCTAAATTTGGTAATTCCGTCAAACAAGTGATTGCGAGCGCCTGATTCGTTAAATACAGCTCCAACCCAAGCACGAAAAAAAATTTTATCATTCTCAATCCTCACTGTACATCAATTGAAACGGCAATAGACTGTCCGACCGGTGACCGAATTGTTTCTAGCTGCAGCGTTCACAAAAGACTTTAATCGCATTTCACAAGTTTTGTTGAGCAGCACATTTTATTGAGCAGAACACTATTTGACTAGTAGCTCAGATCGAAGTTTGCCCTTGTAGAATAGCAAGGCTTTAGAAGGCGGCCCGGGAGCACTAAAGATAATTGAAGCATAATCGTATGGCCGATCTTTTTTTCCTCCATTCGCCCTTCCTTTTTTTACTCGAAGTAAGACAACCTTCCTTTTAAATTTAACACCTCTTTCTTCAATTGTTTTTCCGTGGGCATCCACAAGCCGAAGCATCCAGTCCGATGCTCCATTAGCTCGAAAGCTCTCATCTGTTCGAATTTCCACATACCTAAAAAACTCATAGAACATTGACACGGACTCAGGCGAGTGACCTAACTTAATTCCGATCTCCAAAACCCTGTCACCCTCTTTTGGGGAAGCAACGGCACCCGACCAACTAACCACAACGAAAAAGAGCAAAATCACAATATTACGAGCCATCAGAGCACCTCGAATCGCAATTCAATTGGAGCACCGCGATTCAGTTTAGTTTTTCAGCCAAGGGATTTTTTTCAAAAACGCTAGGCATGCATTCTTCATCGGATCGCCCATCTTATTGCAAAATAAAGTTAGATCTTTCTTCGATTGCTTCGTGCTGGCCTGCTCTAAGTAGGCCTTTTGACAGCTAAATCTTCCCGGGAACTTTTGATTTAAACCGGAACACTTTCCTTCCAGTATAGAGCATTCGCCGCTTAGCTCGCCAACGTGTCCTCCGCAATGTTGACCATGAACAGTTTCATACGCTCTTGCCGCCAGCCTGGCCGCACCAAGTCTGCCCCTTTGCCCTAATGCTGATGCGTTTGCCTGCATCACTTTAAATACTTCAAACTCAATCTTACTAAGAAAGGCTATTAATTGATGACTACCTTCAGTCGCTTTTACCGCTATGTACATGCCCGGATTAACTTCAACTGATCCACATCCATAAATGCCATCATTTAAAGAAATATTGATGTTGGCACCTTGATAATCAGCAACATTGAAAATCAGTGCCCTATCTTTCTCTGAAACACTCTTTACAAGAAAATGCTTCAGCTCAACTAATGACCCGCCCTGGCGCGCAAACCGCAGTAGTGCGAAAGTGCCCGAATCGCACATTCCAACAGACCAAGCAGTACCCGTGAAAAGCTCGAAAAAAAAATAAAAGAAGACACTCAATTTCATTTAACTTCCCTTACTTCGCTTTTCTATCATCTTCGCTCGGGCCCCAACCAGCCACCCCGCAAACAACAACTCACCCACTAACTCTCAAAAAGTTTATCTCTCTTCCCCACTCTTGGCCATCGCTGGGCGCCGCATTACCTAAACAAGCAAACAACTACCGCCGACAGGTAGGATCGCGCCAAAAATAACTACTCAATTAATGACGTGCTAGGCGAGATGATGATGGCACCAAGAAACCGGCATGAAAGTAGATCCTGGCTGGGTATTGTGACCTGATCAGAATTAGTGCTTGACCCATTGGGCTTTATTTTTTTGCGCGAATTTCGCTACGGGTAAATCTTTAACTAAATGTGAATTCGGCCCAGGGACATTGTAGGACTTCAATGTACCAGCGCTGCAAGAACGCGCAGTAGGGTTCGAGTGCTTTAACTTTCATCATTTGCAAAAGACTTTTGTTACACTTCACATACAATTATTGATCATACTGAAAACGTTTCACTTTTCCGTTGATTTTCTTTTTGCCGCCTCATTTGCTAAAATCTTTTCTACCTCGCCTACTGCATTCTTTGGCTGGGCCCAGCGAGTTCCTAGCTCGTAGCTTGTATATAACTTTCCATTAATCTCTTTAGTAAAGATTAAGTACTCTCGGCCCCTCAATTCCCGCGTAGAAAACCCTGTAAATTTTTTTTGGGAACAACTATAACTCAAAAACCCACTCTCAGAAAAAAAGGGTTTCCTAGGGGGCTCAAAGTAGTAGATCTCCACATCTTTGAACTCACGCCCTTTAAGGCTTTTGATCAAAATAACATTTGCACGCCGATTAGAGTTCTCAGGCCAATTCGACACAGAGCCAAGTTTCTTTTTGAATCTTCCCAGAAATATATGATCTGCATTTTGAACGACAGCTTCCAAGGACTCATTTGGATCAGCACAAGTCAGCGCCTGCGCCGAGCCTGAAAGAAATAATAGAATCGAGCAAACTAATTTGTGTTTAATAGTAAACATACACATTTTATTTTACAGTAACTAACATGCTAATTGGAACTCCAGTTTCTCTTTGATGTTGCCCAAGCATCGAACTATCTACCCGTGCCCTCAGTGACTTTCTTTTATAGATGCAGCTTCCACTCGCTTGCTCAACGGCAAACATCGATAAGTACACGAAGAAAACTCCAGATTGAAAAACTTCATTGTAAAACACTCACAAAAGTGTCCGATCACGCTTCCCACCGCGGCTCTGATAATCTACCTTTTCCAAAGCCAGCCTAACGTCCACCCCACTACGGTACGAAGCAACCCTTGCCCTAAGAGCATCTTCGCCCATCTTTAAAAGCGCGGAATTCCCCCTAGAAACATTTATACCGGCACAAAGAGCTACAAAAAAATTAGCACAACAATTTTAACTAGCCTCAAATCTCACCTCGGCCACATCACTCCATGGCGCCTAATTGGTAAACTTTAAGTTTCTTTCAGCTCTCAATTTGATTTTTTGACAATCAGAAACAAACTCACCGTTTTTGGCAATGCATTCATTTGAGCTCTTAAAAAGACTTCGAAAAAGCGCCTCCGAGGATCCCTTACTAACATCCTTGACGGCAGCTCGAATTGGATTGCTTCCGAAATAATTGTGCCTTTCAAGCATGTCGATTTCGAGAGCGGCAGAAATATCAATCAGTCTGGATTCAAAGATTTCTTTCCTACCTCGGGTAATCTTAATTTTTCTCATGCCCGCTACAGCCGGAAAAACAACTTTAATGCGGTTAGGAATTTTTCCCTTCGAGTTCTTTGAGTGGGGATAAATTAACGTCGGAGACGACGTAAGCCTGGCAACGGTAGAGTCAACGACCACCCCCAATTCGCCTAGAATCTCGATTCGGTAAATCCTGTCTCCATTTGAATTCGGTCCTTGGTCAGGATCTATCGTCCGGTACTTTCTATTCGAAACCAGCCAATTTAAAACAGGCACCTGGACGTGATCATTGATATCGATTTCAACTTCAACAACCAACCAATCGGAACCCGCATAAGCCGAAGGCAACAACACAAATGCCAGAAAAATGGCGACCCCACTGAGGAAATGATTTCGAATGGAACAATTCAATTCTACCCCCTTGCCGTGCTTAGGAAAAAGGATACCAATCCCACAAATAAGAATCTAAGATTTTGTTTACCTCTTTATTGGCAGGCATTGAGACTGGTAAAAATAGCCAGAACGCGAGCGGCACCAAGAAACCGGCATGAAAGTAGATTCTGACTCGGGATTGGGACCCGATCAGAATTAGTGCTTGGCCCACAGGTCTTTTTTGCGCGATTTTCGCTACAGGTAAATCATTAAAGAACGTGAATTCGTACTTCAATCAACCGTTCTTAAATCCATTTTTTTTAAGATTTTTCTCAAGAGCGTTTCAAGTTTTTTGGATTTATCGCATCGCCTACAAGCAAACGTAATCACCACTTTGCATCGATGCTCCTTTGCCCAAATCCCATAGGTGATTCTATATTGACTAACTTTGGGCTCAGACGATCCTCGATTTGGAAAAAAAACATATTCAGTTCTTTTGTGCTCATGTCCCTCAGGCCCATTTTCCAAAGAAAGCTCTGCGTGACTGCCAGGCAAAAAGAAAGCCTCTAACTCTTTGTCTCCAAATTTAGGCTCGCGATAGTCATTTCGATAAAATTTATAGAAGACTTCACCAATTTCCGTATTTTCAATCTTCAAGCTTTCTCCAAATTCCCAGCCCTGAAATTCAACCGGCAATCCAGCATTTTCCCCGCTATGAGTTCGGTCATTAAACCAGTCTATTGATTCAGGGGATTTAATAGTGCAGCCCGGGATCTTTCTATCTGAAGGCGCAACTTGAGATCTCAAAGGCTTTAACCAGGGAGCTTCAGCTAAATCCAGAAAAGCCTTAGTTCGCTAGGATTCCGAAAGCCCATGCGTGGCCACATTACTTTTAAATTCTTTCGAATAAACCAAATCCGACTGGATTAAGCTCAATACAAATGCGAATGAAAAGATCCTCCACACGAGTTCTGATTTGGCCATCGAGCGAAACACTAATCCCCTCCAGAGATCGCGACATGGCGATCTAGAGCCTAAAAAACGAGTTTTTTCATATGCCACCTAAAGACGCCTCAGCCCTGCGCACCCTAAGTAAAAGAATACTAATTCCGTAGATATAAATCTAAGAGTTTGTTTCTATTCAAACTCAAAATGCTGGAGAAACGTGCGTCCGTTCCTTTCCACGGAGATACTGATGCGCTGGGCATGACCGGTGCGGAGCTCGTTCAATTTTTGCAGGGCCATTGCGGAATTGGATAAAGACTCACCGTCTATAGCGGTGATGATGTCGCCATCTTTAATGCCCAGAATTTCGAATATCGAGCCCTTCTCGATCTGATTGCACACAAAGCCCGCTTTCCCTCCCATCGCGGGCGTGCATAGAGCCGATTGGAGGATCTTCCCAAAATCCTCGCTCAGCCCTTTTTTTAAGGCATCGCGCGAGATACTCACTCGCCCATCACTATTCCGCACCACTCCGGGCATCACGGTTTTTCCGCCCTGGGCCGTGCGAATGGTGGCCAGCACGGGAAGCTCGGGCAGCTCCAGATACTCTCGCCGGCCGGTGGCTCGATTCAGAAAAATCAGGCGGGTTTGGGTGATCTCCTGCACTTCGGTGTCGCTCGTGATCGGATCCCCCACCCGCACGGCGATCACCTGGCTTAGCGATTTGTTCTCCACGGAAGCCACGCTTTTTGTTTTGTCTTGCACCACGATCAGGCCCAGGAGGTTGAGCGGCAAGGAGGTCTTCTGTGGGGGCCCGAGGAAATCGGACATTCCTTCGTCGTTATCAGGAACCAGGCCTTTCGCATTGAAAAGGTGCGGGCGGCCTCTGGGAATGAGGCCAGCTTCGAAAGCGAGAAAGCCCGGATCCTGCTTGGCCAGCGAAGAGCGCGGCGCGGACGGCTGGCCGGGAGGGAACCAGGACAAGAGCCCAGCCACGAGAAGATCCGCCGCGAAGTATCCGCAAAGCACTGACGCCGCGGCGGAGAGTGCAAAGCTTTTTCTGTAAAGCATCTGCCACCGAAGGGCCGGCAGCCGAACTCCCCTTCTGCCTGCAGACTCGCCAGAGGGCATGTCCCCATTTATTTTGCTTGCCTTGCGAAATCCCTGAAGAAGAGAAGCAAGCCTACCGTTGAGTTTCTGGAACAATCCAATCACCTTCGCAGCAATCAAGGAAGAAAATTGCCTCAGCTTTCGGGGGGAACCGCGCCCGGAATCTATAACCAGCCATGCAGGCATTCCCTTTGCCGCTATTTTTTCTCATTTCCAAATTCACTCGATAATTCAGATATATCTTCCTTGGTGGCCCTAGACTGCACGACACTGCTGCCCAGCTCCAAGCTGGTGTAGAAAGATCCTCTGACTGATTTTGCAAAAATCAAATGCTCAGCATCGCGCATGTACTTGTATTCGAAACCTGGAAAATTGCTCAAGGAACATTCAGTATAGGTAGAATATTCTGACTTGCTTGGATTCGCTCGGGCAGGATCATGGAAAAATAGTTCCGCCTCCTTCAAGGCAGAACCCTTAAAAAGCTTGAGAACAATAAACTTAGCGTGTCGATTCGAATTTTCAGGCCCTTGCTTCACATGGCCAAGATCTTTTTTAAATTTCCCGACAAAAACCAAATCAGCACTCTCAACACGATCCTTCAGTGACTTTCTTTTATAGATGCAGCTCCCACTCGCTTGCTCAACGGCAAACACCGATAAGCACACGAAGAAAACTCCAGATTGAAAAAACTTCATTCTAAAATACTCACAAAAATGTCCGCTCACGCTTCCCACCTTTATTAACTTTCCGAAAGATAGAAATTGAACTTGATGGAAGACTTACTTTCCCAAGGTACGCTTTATTGCCTTGGCGGCGGTGGCTGCAATTCCTGCGCATTTATTCAAACTAAAGCCGCCTATTGATTCGCAGTCTTGGGTCGCCTTTTGTAACTGCTCAAGAAATGCTTTTTCATTTCCTCGAACGACCGAGAAGGATTTCGCAACTCCCTTTATCGATTTTGATCCAAAATAATCTTGGCGCTCAAGCGTATCTTGGAGAGACTCTGCAATCAAAGTTCTGATTTTTTCTTCAAAGATTGTCTTCTCATCCTTCTTAACCCGGATGGAATGCATGTCATCATTAACTGGAAAAGCGATCGACCGATCATTAATTACTGGGCCCCTCATTCCAGGCGAATCAGGTGAATGCGCACGTTCGGCGCTCAATATGAGTTTAATAGAATCCATTTCCTTGTTACGTGAGTCTAGAAGCAAAACGTCGAACACTCTATCAGGAGAATTCATACCAGGCCTATCTCGAGGATCCCCCTTTTTGATCTTTGATTTAGATTCGATCCAATAGACTGAGGGCACTTTTACAACGTCATTGGCAAGATTTAGCCTAATGCCAAGAGCCTCATTTAAAGCATAACTTGGAGTAGAAAGAGCAATCAGAACCCCAAAAGAGATAACCTGGAAAAGCCATTTCTTACAAATTATAGCTCTGTTAGAGCCGCTAACACCCACCAGTTTATTCATATCTTCAGTCACCCATCCTAAGTTCAATTTTATCTTTCATCTCAAGCAAGGCAGCTTTAACTGCATCATTTGGCTCGCATTCTTCACAAGACATATGAATTGACAATGCACAAGAATTTGCCTGAGACCAAATCCAGTGCTCTAAATAGTAATTTAGTTTTTTACCGAGGTAACTGTGGGACACGAAGAGAATCTCTCGCTGATTTGACGATTTGATAGTCGTAATTTCTGTTTTCAAACCCTCACGAATATATCGCTGCGCAACCGCGGCAGCGAAATCGTCCCCACCAATCGGAGTACGACTGAATGCGTATATTATTCCCCCAACATTTTCCGCTCCGACTTGAATCTTCGGCGAAAAATCCCAGTACTGCACAGCTTCAGGAAGATCTTCTGGTCCGTTTGTTTCGCGATCATTGAACCATTCAATTCCAGCTGGTGATCGAAACGTACATCCTGGAATTCCTTTTTCTTTCTCAGGCACCTGGTACGATTTATCTTCTCCAGCCCAGAATGACTTTGCCACTTCAAGAAACTTTCGAGTGCGCTCTGCGGGATCCTTGATTTTAAGAGGGGTTTTAACGCTGGCACCATCACGGGCGTTTACTTCACTTTGAGCGCCAAGCCCCGAACAAGAAGAAGCGATACCTAGAATGAAAGAAAGAAAAATACTCCCAAAACACGCCCGCATGAATCCGTTCAATTTCCCCTCCAAGTGCACGTTCTACACCCTTCAATCCCGAAACAAACAAACGGCCAAAAAGAGTTTTTTCCTATGACCTCTCCAGCAAAAGGATACCAATCCCATAAATAAGAATCTAAGATTTTGTTTACCTCTTTATTGGCAGGCATTGAGACTGGTAAAAATAGCCAGAACGCGAGCGGCACCAAGAAACCGGCATGAAAGTAGATTCTGACTCGGGATTGGGACCCGATCAGAATTAGTGCCTGTTCCATGGGTATCTATTTTCTTGCGCAAATTTCACTACAGCTAAATTATTTCAACCTGCCCAAAATTTCTAGCACATGAATGCTAAGCTTCTCAGGCGTGGCACCTTCTTCGGTAGGATGTCCCTTACAATCAGATAGTTTTTTCGATAGATCTTTCATCATTTCCACAGACCGATCTTGGCCAGCCCTCACCGACTCTATCGGCTGAATATTGCACCCCAGCTTTGAAAAGCCTTTGCCGTACTGATCAAATAAAAATGATATATAGGCTGTTACCAGGTGAATTTTCCAAACCTTTCGTTCATCTTTTAATGCATCTTTTAGCGTGAGCCTCAATTCTCTCGCCTTCTCTATCTTGGAAAACATGGCGGCGGACTCAATGGTTTTCTCAGTCTTTCCATTAACCATTCGAATTTTTTCTGAAGCTAAAACTACTTTTTTTGAAATTACTTTTCCGTTTTCCGTAAGGAGTTCCAACTGAATTTTTCGAGCATCCTTGTCTCGCTTTCGAAAAATAACTGCCGGGACAATTGGAACTGTAGGCTGGTACCAACCTATCCGGGTTAAGCTCGCCTCTCCATGAGGATCTATCTGAAAATAAACATTAAGTTGCGTTCCGTTCTTTGCTTCAGCCCCAATTCCTTCTGGAAGGAAAAATGCAATTAAGACCAACGCAAAAAAAGCATTAGGCATTCAGGCTTTCCCTTTTCCAGTCAATTTTTTTAGTGCAGGAAAAATCACGAACCACTGGAGGTAGCCAACAAAAAAAAGCACTACGACATGCCAAGTCGCGTCTGAAACCGGATCCGGCCCCGGGCTCAAAATGTAACCCTCAATGAATCCTTCGCTAGGCATACTAAAAAACTTAGCGGCAATGAGAATCCAAACGACAACAAGAACACTGCCAGGCAAGCAAAGAAGTGTCATAAGCGTAATCGGGAGAACTGCTCCCCAGCTTGATTCGTTCCTCGCAATAAGAAATGCAAAAATACTAAGCAGTCCCATTGAAACCAACCAGATTCGAGGCCACTTAGGCATCTTTGCAAAGTAAGCAATCACCGTTCCGAGTTTCTTCTTGACCATATTCAGTATGGCAACCATTTCATTTCGGGCCCCAACCACCCACCCCGCAAAAAAACAATCCACCCACTAGCTCTCAAAAAGTTTATCTCTCTTCCCCAACCTTGGCCATCGCCAGGCACTGCATCATCTAAACAAGCAATCACCTACCGCAAGCAGGTAGGCCTGGCGCTAAATATCCCCACTCCGCTCACGTCACGCGAGCAATGACGAGAATGGCATCAAGAAACTGGCGTCAGAAAAAGTGCATGCCCTCAAAAGCCAAATTGTGCACAGAGGTAGGCAATAAAGGCGCCCACGGGAATCGAAATCAGAAGCACAAAAAAAGGAACTACGATGGAAAATGGAAGTACGTGCTTGTACGGAGTTAGATCGGCCGGATCCATGCACTGGCGAAATGGCGATCCGGCAGGCGAAAATGTCAGCACATCTTCCCGAAACGCCTGCACTCCGGAAAAATAGAGCGGGATGTACCAAGTCGTCATAAAATGTGGACCATTCCTTCTCGGCAGCCCCACCTCAATATAAGGAAGAAAAAGCACCTTAATTCTCCGAGTCGAAACAATATCATCCCAGGGTAGAAAGTTTACCCGGTAAATCCGAATGCCTTCTTTTGAAGCTCTCGGCCAATATCCAACATGAAAAACTGGATCTCTAGGAAGAATCGACACTCAAACTCCACCACCAGGCTGTTTTCCTGGCGCCGTATCAATGCATCTTGGCTCGCCTCATATAAACGAATGCCGATTTTTTGCACCTGCTTCTCTTTCGGTAAATCACTTCTCTCCACCCACTCCTGGCACACTGGCCACCCCTCGCCCCTTTGTACTCATTCTATCTAAATGCTTCTGCACCAAGCGAAGGGAAACCTTGTTCTTATTCGATCTTAACCTAGGAACTGCATGCTCCAAGAATTCTTGTGGCACGTCTGCCTTCTCTAGCACTACTTCTAGAATCTCGGGGGAAGAATCCGTTGCAGAGAAGAACACGAACTTACCCCACTCAGGATTCCGGAACACTTTGACCAGCTCCGGATCGGAGGCTAGGGTTTCCGTATCTTGCTTATTCTTAGTTTCAAACGCGGTCAGCCAGGCCTTTACCTCTGGGCTAGAGGCGTTGATTCCATAAGCGCCCGCCCGCTGCTCCTCAAATCTATAGTCGACCCCAGCTATGCCCGCACGAAGCCTTTGCTTTGCTTCCTGGCCCATCCATGCTCCAACTACCGCTAATCCCGCTAACGAAACAAATGCTGCTTTCACGGGCGCGGATACTGACTTGCTCTCCAAGCTGCCAGTGAGATAATCGCGCCACTGAAAAATCTCCTCTCCGCGAGCCAGCCGTTTTTCTAACTGCCTTATTGATTGAATCCGAAACTCGAGTGTGGGATGGGCCCCTGCAATATTGAAGTAAGATTTGGGATCTCGTTTATTTGCCAACATATGATTCATGCCGTAAAGCTTTTGCAAGGCATTCACCATGGCTTCCGGCTTGGCTCCCAAACGATAAACGGCATAGGAATCAGCCTGCAGCTCCTGAACTCGCACCACTCTGGAAACGAGCAGGAGCGGAACCACGAAATCCAAGATCACAAAGGAAGGAATAAGAAGCACAAAGGAAAAGGCGCTCGGAAACAGGAATACAAGAGAGAATAGCCAGATCCTCACAAACACCAAAGCTCCCAGCACACAGAACAAGCTCAATATTCTCTTCGTGATATGCTTCAGCCTGTGATGGGCCGCTTCGTGAAAGAGAACCGCTTCGAGCTCTTCGTGAGTTAATTTTTGAACTAGTGCTTTGCTGATCAGGACCGTTGGGCGGCCGTAATGCCCTAAAAATGGATGAGAGTAGATCATCGCATTGTAGTGCTTCATTTTATCGTAGGCCATATACCAAACTCGAGGATCGGAAAAACCAGCCTTGCCCAGGGACTCTTTAATGGCAGTCAAATGCTCATCGTTTTCCGGATCTTTCAATTGATATGCAAATCGCAGGATCCAAGGATAAGCGGCATATAAAAGCGCCATGCCTACAAAGGTTTTAAAAATACCAAAGGCAATACTGGTAGGGCCCGGAAAGAGAGGAGCCCAAGGGGAAATCGAGGAAATAAAATCTCCGGCTTTTCCTAATACGTAGTGAGCCCCGTAAATAAAAAGGTAACCGGAGGCGCAAAGCGATAGCCCGAGAAATGCTGCCTGAAAATAGGCGCCAAGAGATGCAGTAGCGCCACGAATCTCTTTCTCGATCAGGCTGCAATTAATGCTGGCCAGGATAGGCACAATCACAATGCCGACTATCAAACCGATACCCATCGGCGATCGAAATATTGCCCCGACAGAGACTGACATCGATATGATTAGGAAAAACTGAAAGCAATCATGGGCTGCTGAAATGCGGTGAAGCCGGTGCAAGACCTCCGGAATGGAACCTTCACGATTTTCAAGAGGAAGAGCCTGCCACTTATTCTTAATCCGCCGCCAAATCCATGCCTCGACCAAAGCAGCCGTTATGCTGGCTGCTAGCAACGAAATTTGAATCCAGGGATACACCGATTCGGCAGACATATTTTTCTCCGGCACTGGTATTTATCGGAGATATATAGTTTTAACTTTTGCCCATCCAAATCGGGAGGGTTTTACGGTGTGTCTCTTGGGAAAGGCCCGGAATGATTAGATGGGGTTCATCACGGTTAATGAATACAAGAAAGATTTGGCGGAAAGGGAGGGACGGTAAATCCACTGCCCTAACCGTTCGAATGGAAATGTGAAATCAACAATAACAAAAACTTAGATTCACGCCTCATCCCGGCGCTTCCCGCGAGATTCTTCGAAAAACTGGGCGATCACACACGGATCACACACAGTTCAAGCTAAGAACAGGCAGTAGCGTACGGAATCGAGATCCCTCCCTTAAGACTGAAAACACCCGACATTCCGTTACACGGATTGCACATCGGTACGATTCTTTCCCCAGTGGCATCGGGGTGAAAAACGTGAGCGCCTAAGGTAGCTCACTTCCGCCTTCGTGCTCTTTCCCCAATTTTCAAACAACTAAGGATGGAAGGGAAAGAACAAAATAGAACATTTGTCGTGCATTTTTTACATGGGTGCAAATACAACAGCGAAGCGCTTTTGTTTAATTTGTTGTTTTTACTCTGTTTATTTAATTTGGTCAGTTGACTCGAGAGCATATCCGATATATATTAGATATGCATGGGAACCGTCGTCTCCAATCAATGGATTGAAGATTAAGGTAAATGCCAAGGACCACAATCCGCCGCATTGCCATGTTGAGGGACGAGGCGGAAATGGAAGATACGATATTTACAAAATGGAATGGATGGAAGTGAACGGTTTTTCGAAATCAGACCAAGCGAAAATTGAATCGGTGATTCTTACCTTCTTAGACGAAATCCGAAACCTTTGGAGCGAGTACCATGAGTGAGAAAAATCTTATTCCTGAAGACCTGGATCCCCGCGATGCCACTGTTCGCATTTCGATGATCATGGATGGCGTCCTTCTGCTCGATCTTAAGCGACGCGCGGCCGAGAATCATCTCCCCTACCAAACCTATATGAAGATGGTTCTTAGGAATGCACTTGTGGAAATGGACAGAGTGAACGCAATGGCGGCAAGACAGGAAGCGCAATCAGCGACAACGTCTACCAGTGGCATGCGAGCGAAATCACGCGCAAGACTTTCTAAGAAAAAGAAGCGGGCGAAGCGAGCCTAAGAACCTTTTGGAAGTTCAGAGGAAAATTAGAGTGGCGGAAAGGGTGGGAAAGCAAAAGGCCTACCCTAACCGCTGAAGATCAGAGCAGAAATCAATAATATCAACAACTTGGAATCACGCCTCATCCCGGCGCAACCCGCGAGATGCTTCGAAAAACCGGTGGATCACACACAAATCACACACAAAATCAGGCGCTCTCTTTTTCCAGGCGCTCCGCGATCCAGATCTTGAGAAGAGTCTGGTAGCCCACGCCGCCCTTTCGCTTTGCAACTCGCCTAAGCTTGGCCACCATTTCTCTCGGCAGCCTGATGCTCGTGGAAATGCCGGGAGGCTGCTTGTCCGGAGTAACCTCTACGGCCTTGGATTCATCCCACTCGCTGGGATCATATTTGTAGGGCTTAAGTCCTTTAGGTTTCTTCTTTCTCATAAATCCCATCCTGTAATGATTCGCGCTGTTGAAGATCCCAGATCCTCAAAGATCAGCCTCAATCTCCGCCCACCATTGGAGCGGCCATCTATCCGATATCTCTTCGGGCCATGCTGGCGCTTATTTGGTGTAATTACATAGGTATTGAAAAATACCTGCTCCGCTTCTTCGCTTCCAACACCGTGCAGACTCAAATGGCTCTCGTTCTCGTCATCCCAGACAAAGAACAGCCATCGCTTTCCCGTAAGACCGGTCACATTACAAATGTACCGCAAATGTAGCTACGTGTCAAAACGTAGGAATTTTGGGCATTGGATACTAGCCGCGGAATCTTAAATCTATTTCTTTACCTTGGTGTTGAGCATTCTAGGGTAAGGACATTCAAACGAGGTTTTAACGACCTCTTCCATCGGCTTCTTTTTCGAGTAAGCCTCTAGTGCTTTAAACGTACAATAAGCGCCTTTGGGCTCAGACTCTATCTTCATCGGATACCCAAAAAAATCAAAAGATCCCAAGGATTGATATGCCACTTTCTTTGAATTTCCTTTTACGAACAAAACAGCTTTCTTTCCGACCCCCAAAAGAGCAGATGGAATCGAGGTAGCATTAGAATAATCCATCTTATAGTAAACAAAAAACTCTCCTTTAGGTTTCTTGCCCTTAAAGATTCTGAGCACTTTTATCAAAGCCCTACGATCAAAATTCTCCGTTGGCTCTGGCATAATTACTTCAACCCGTTCCGTTTGACCAACCACAATCAAATCAGCACCCTCAATTGCTCCCTTTAGATTTACCCGAATATCAGTATTGCCATCAATTTTCCTCTCCCAAGCCAATAGTGACGAGGGAAGGAAGAACAAAAGAAAAAGAATTTTGATCATCATCTACTCCACACAAAAAGGAACTTCCATTTCTTCACCGACCGGTCTCTACAACAGCTTCCGAAGAAAACAAAAGAACGCAAACATGAGTGGGCTTCCAAAAAGTAAGCTCAACATAGATATGATCGCCGCCGCAATCACGTCAAAAGCACCACCATTAAAAGCCAACAAGAAGGCAAGATAAAGACCTGATGTCAGCAACCAAGAACACAAGACATTCAGAGCCGCCTCTTTAAATTTCAAGAAAACCAAGAAAGAGGTGCCTACTTGAATCAGTATAGGAACCGAAATAGCAAGCACCGCATGCATTACCACCTCACCTGTTTTGGCTTACCCAAGCGCCACAAATAAGCCTACCCGTGCTTAGACAATGCCATCCCAAGGAGCATCCATAGGAGGCATGATATAAACAAGAACCGAGCGCCAGCTTTGAATATAGGTTCGGATGCCTCGATAAAAACAGCAAGCACGGTCACTTTTCAACCACCGTTTCAGCTATTTTAAGAGCTAATTTTTCTAGAGCTTCTTTTGTTTTCTTATTTTCCAAAGATCTGAAGTCCGGATTCAACGCCACGGCAATAGTGCATAGGTATTTAACTTTTTTTTCGGCACTCGAATCACGGAAGCATCCTCGAACAAGAAGTAGGTAGCATCTTTCTTTTTGATTTTTTTGCCATTAATCTTCTCTACCTTCTTTATCAAAGAAGCCTTGCGGTCCTGCATTACCCGGTAATAAAAAGGTTCTTGCTGGCCTTTTTTTATTGCAAAATGAGCTCCTCGATAAAACTTCTCATCATCATCGTCATCATTAAGTGTTTGCGACACGGCAATGGAGTCGATTTCACTTTCTCGAGGCGCGTAGAACGTACAGTGCTCAATTTCTTGTTTAATAAAGTCTCTAGCGCTAACTGCCTGGATAAATTCAACCAGATCAGCTTCACTAATTTCAACGCCTCGATTTTTTTCCACAGGCCCATCCGCCACTACAGACAAGGGAAAGATTAAAAGTGCAGCTAGAAAGAAATTCATAGACATAGACTGTGCTCCTTTAACGAATTGTCGAAGCATTCAATCTGGCCCTCTTTCAGTCATTTTCTTCAGTGCCGGAAAAATCACGAACCACTGAAGATAGCCAACAGTGAAAAGCACTACAATATGCCAAACTACTTCCAGATAAGCATACGGACCAGATCCAACCACAAGGGTCCTTATGATACTGTCGTTTGGTATCTCAAGTAACTTATCGCCGTAGTTGGCCCAATATAGGACCAGAACACTTCCGGGCAAACAGAGGATCATCATAAGCGTAATCGGGAGAACTGCTCCCCAGCTTGATTCGTTCCTCGCAATAAGAAATGCAAAAATACTAAGCAGTCCCATTGAAACCAACCAGATTCGAGGCCACTTAGGCATCTTCGCAAAGTAGGCAATCACCGATCCGAGTTGCTTCTTGATCAAATTATGCATAGCAACCCTTTCATTTCGAGCCCCAAGCAACCACCCCGCAAACAACAATCCACCCACTAGCCCTCAAAAAGTTTATCTCTCTTCCCCACCCTTGGCCATCGCTGGGCACTGCATCAACTAAACAACCAAACGCTTACCGCAAGCAGGTAAGCGCGAGCCAAAGATCACTGCACCGCTCACGGCACGCGCCCAAATCTCTCTCTATAAAGTCTTTCGCCGATCATTCCGTGCACTCAAACCCCTCTCCGAAAAATCTTTTCCTGCTCGCTTCGCGCACCCAAACTTCACCGCCTAAACACTTTCCGCGCACTCCAAGCGCACTCAAAATTTTTCGAACCAACTCTGAACACGCATCGACAAAAATCTTTTCGCGATCGCTCTCATCTCACTCGCTGAACTAAATAAATCATATTGACATTCGCCGAGCTTCGTGCTATAGTATTTGACCTTTCACAATCAAACGTCCGCGAAGCACGGAGACACATGCACGCAAGATTCAAACGCGAAGCGCCAAGCCACACTTCCCCTTCCTTCAAAGCGGCTGTTCCATGCTCGCACCAACACTCGGATCGCACTTCAAAAGTGTCTGCGGAGATCACCGCAAGCATCTTGCGCATTGCTTCTAAAACACTCGAACTAAATCGCTTCGGATCTTTTTTGTTCACGCCCGATGCACGGAGAGAGCGCGCACCGATGCTTTCGAGAGCAAATCCAAATCACAAACTCCAGGGTGCGCACCCTGGTCATGGAGGCTACTGCAAAGGCACCTAGAAAAGCATTTTCATGAATCAAAACCACGCGCTGGCACGCGCCGCTCTCCGCACACTGCCCTTCTAAAGCTTCCTGACCACTCCCCCTCAACGAGAGGTAGTGGTCAGGAAGACAGGGCAGAGGCGGAGAGCGGGAGAGAGAGAGGAGGACAACAAAAAAAAACCAAAACTCAAAACATCAAATGGAATGGGAGGGGAATAGGTGGAATACGGGGGCAAGAGAAAGATCGGGAACGATGGGGAAAACGAATACGAGAAGGCTTGGGAGGGCTATGCTAAAAAGGAAGAGCAGTTCTTTGAAAGGCTCATAACAGTAGAAGATCTCGCGGATGCGTTTGGGTTTGCTCCTCAAACGATCCGGAATTGGGTGGCGATGCGCCGGATACCTCATATCCATATCGGCGGCAAAACTCGGTTTCGGAAGAGAAGCATCGAGGCATGGATTTCGCAAAAGGAAAGGCAATAGCGAAACTATGTCGGTAACTAAACTCGTCCGCACAAGACACGGAAAGAAAATCACGTACCACCGCGCGCAGGTTTATGTGCGCGGGGTACGCCTAGCAGATCGCGTATTCGAAACGCAGGCCGCGGCCCATGCCTGGCACGACCAGGAAAAGAAGAAGCTCGAAGATCCCGAGCCTGAGCAGGCCAGGGATATAACCTTCGGCGAAGTGTTCGAACTCTTCGTGGAAGACGCCAAGCGGCGGCTCAAGCCCAGCAGCGTGCAGGCCCAGGAATCGAGATTCCCCTACCTTCGGTGTGAAATCTTAACCCACACCCGGATGGACGAATTCGACTCCAAGACCGTGGTGCTCTGGATCCGCTGGCTGCTTAGCCTCCCAGGGGCCAACAGCAGGAAGCGGCAAACCTACGAGGCCGAGCTGAAGTATCTGGGCGTGGTGCTCAACTGGTACCGCAACTATACGGACGCCAGCTTCGTGGTTCCGATCACGAAGCGGCACCGGGAAATGGTGCACTTCAAAGTGGTGCAACCTCGCCGGCCCGACTACTTCGCGCGGCCGGAAGAGATCCGGGAATGGATCGCCTGGCTCAAGACACACCGCAATCCTGTCTACCACCGCCTGGCCACCTTCATGGTGCTCACCGGCGCAAGGGTGGGCGAGGCCTGCGGAATGCTCTGGGACATAATCGACCTGGAAGATAAGACGGCCCGCGTCGTAAGGAGCGTAAGGTGGGATCACTGGACTCGCAGGCCTGTGTTGCAGGAAACCACCAAGACCGAGGGGTCGGTGCGTACCCTGAACCTGCCCGACGAGCTCGTGGACCTCCTTCGGGCTTTGAAGGAGGAAGGATCGGGCAATGCCTCAGGCCCAGTGTTCCTCGGCGCGAATGGAGAGCTGCTCAAGTACAACGCCATACAAAGCGCCTTCAACAGCGGCTTTAAGGCGCTCGGGCAGCCCTGGAGAAGCACGCATATCTGCCGCCACACCTACGCCACGATCGCGTATCTAGCCACCCGCGATCTAAGCGCAGTGCAGGCGAGCCTCGGCCACAAGAGTTACAAAGTGACCGAACGCTACGCCAAAGCTGTAGCCCTGCTCAATCGGGGCACAGCCGAAAAAACCGCCCGAGTATTCAATCTGCGTGGGAGGGGTGATCTAAAAAATCACACACAAAATCACACACAGGAAAATTCGGAGGAGAAAAACCTAAGGTTCATCACGGTTGGTGGTGGGATGCTGCGCATAAAATAAGAAGGGCAAAGGAA
>CAZTCD010000015.1:0-52032 GCA_964612065.1 uncultured Bdellovibrionales bacterium
CACGAATTCCAACCCCTCGAAAACTACCATGCCGTGGTTTACCAGCCCCCTGAGGTTCTGGCCGCCATGGATGCCTGGTGCACCGAATTTCACGGAAAAAGCGGCCTGACCGCCGCTGTAGCGAAAGGCACGCCGGAACCTGAAGCCGAAAAGCAGCTCCTCGCCCTGATCGCCCGCCATTTCCCCGAAAATGAACGCCCGGTTCTTTGCGGAAATTCCATCGGGCAGGACCGGAAATTCATCGATGCTTATATGCCCGAGCTTTCAAAAAGGCTTCACTATCGCATGTTGGACGTGACCAGCTTCAAGCTGGTTTTCAACGAGCGTTATGGCGTGCGATACGAGAAGAAAGGCTCCCACCGTGCGCTAGACGATATTCTCGAAAGCATCGCGGAGCTGAAAACCTATCTTTCCCACGTTTCTGCCCCGCTTGTTTCTCCTCCCTCCGGATGAGCGGCAAAAAGCCCGTAACAGCAGCGCAGGTGATAGTGGCGATTTTCGCGCTCCTGCTCGTTATTCTCCTGCTGCTCGAAAGCCTGCTTCGCATCCTTCCGCCCCCCCGATACAACCTCAACTGGATTTATGATCCGGTGCTGGGCCACCGCGGCCCCCGGAACACTCTCGTACAGCTGCCGATTCAAGTAACCACCCAATACAATGAGTTCGGCTACCGGGGCGAAGATCCCACTCCTCGCTCGATTCGGAAGGACTATTTCTCCGTATTCGTTCTGGGAGATTCCATCACCGAAGCCATTCAACTGCCGTGGAGGCGCTCTTTTGCCAAGCGCCTCGAATACCGCCTCAACCGGGATCTGGGCCGCGATTCCGAAGTTACAGCCTTTGCTGTGAGCGACTACGGCACCGCCAACGAACTTCTCTCTTATGCCACCGAAGCCAAGCACCAGAAGCCTGATGTCGTATTCCTTCAGTTTCTCGGTCTCAATGATTTCGTGAACAACGGCTTGGGCTTCGCGGGGAAAAATAAAGCCCTGAGCGATTTCAGCCGCCCTTACCTGATCCCGAGGCGCCTCGAAGGCACGGTAAGGGAATTCCATCCTTTAGGTGACAACCTGAAGTTCACCTACCTCCGGCCCCAATGGAAAAAGTGGATAGAGAGCGTGCGCCTGCTCCACTACCTCCACTTTTTCCTTACTACTGCCGAGTGGAACCGCAAGCTGGCTCTTCTGGCCGAGCAGCCCGAGACCGATCTTTGCGCCTCTGAGGTGGAGGTTTTCCTCGATGAGCCTGATCAGCGCTGGCAAGACACCTTCGAAGTGACCGAACGCCTCGCCGTGGCGCTGCGGGAGCAGGTGGAGAAGAGCGAAAGCGGCACCGACGGCAGCCCTCCTCGCCTGATTGCATTTTATGCGCCGAGTTACCTTGAGGTATACGACCCTGCTTGGGAGCGTGGGCTGGAAATCAGCATGACTCGATGCTTCCAAAAAGGCTATAGCAGACGAAACCCTGAGCGCAGGTTCCTGGAGATCATGAAAAGAGCCGGAGTGGAGGCTTATAGCCTTAGAGACGACTTTTTGAAGTCCAAACTGCATCTGCAGAAGCTCTACCTTGCGGATGGCCATTATTCAGCCGAGGGACATCAGCTGGTGGCGGAAGCTTTGGCCAAAATAATTTCTAGGCCTTCTCCCACTTCTAACAAAGCAAATACTCGACAACACTAAGCGTCAAACGCTACAGCTTCTAACGCAGATGCATCTTTCGTTAGAAAACCTCTTTAGAGTTCGCTCCAAGGCGTGGCGCCTTGTTGTGCTTACCGTTGCCTGCCTGGCAACTGCGCTCAGCGTCACTTTTGCGGCCGAACCACCGAATAGGCCCATTTTCGACATCAAAAGAGATTTCTGGATCTGGGATCTCCGAGTGAAGCCTCCCGCCTTCCGGCGCAGCTCAGCCACGCTTCGAGCCACAGGACGCCGTTCATTAATCTATGTAGAGAATAAACTCTGGGGTGGATCCTTGAACGAGGAGTTCGTGCAACGCCTTCAATGGCAGCTCGAATCCTCCGCCCCTTCCGGCGCGTGGAAGGAAGAAAAAGGCGTGATTCCTCTTCAGGAGGAGCTTTTCGGCCCCCTTCCCCGCAAAGTTACCCTCGACGACCGATTGATCGTGCTCTTCGCGGATCTTGGCCAATATCGAACCAGAAAATTCGATGGCTTCTTCAACGCCTTCGACCAGCTCACCGATGCAGAAGCGCGGATGAAATACAACCAGCGCTCGAACGAGTCCAACGTCGTATACGTGAACGGTTTCCGCGGCACGGAGGCATATACCGCAGGCGTGGTATCCCGTGAGCTGCAGCACCTCCTTGCCGATGCTCATTCCGAAAGCGTGCGCGAGGTTTGGCTTTCCGAAACCCTGGCGGAAGCCGCCATGTTGCTGACCGGATATTTTTCTCACCAACCGAAAGTGAACGAAGTGGCCGAGGAAAGCGGAAAGCATCCGCTGATCACCCTCGCCGATGTTCACCGAGGTCCCCAGCTTCTCTTCGCTTCCTTCCTGCTGGACTCCCTTTCTCCCAACGGACCGGAGGCCATTGCTGCCATCTCAAATTCCCGGGAACCGGGAAAATCCGCAGTGGAACGCGTGTTTCGTGAGCAAACGGGCTCTCCCTTGAATTTCGACGCGATCTTCTCGAACTTCGTTTCTTACGTATTTTCCCAGTCCCACCATGGCACTCCGATTCCCGGCGCTTGGAACCATCAGAAAGGAGTGGTGGTGCCCTCCATTCAGCCTTATTTCACTTTTAAATCTCCTTCGGGAGAGCTGGAAGGCCAGCTCGCGCCCTACTCCTTCCTCGCCATTGATCTAGCCCGGGAGCTCTCTCCATCGATAGTCATTCAGGCTGAAAGAATCCCGATCAAGGGAGTGAGTGAAAGCGGGCGAAGCTGCTCCAAAGAAGCCACCGTGCTGTGGAAACCTATTTCTCCCAAGCGCATCGCCCTCTACGCTGTCGGCTGCGATCCCGTGCTCCCCGGAGAGAAAATCGGATTTCGGCTCAAAATCCTCGATTAATCTCCCGCTGATGGAGCAGTGCAGGCGCGTTAAGAACATGCCCACTATCCTCTTCTCCAAAAAATGACACATATGCGCTACCAAAAGTGGCTAGACCCTATATGGTAAGTCCATGCGCCCCCCCATCCGCCTCTCCGGAGTTCGCCAGAATAACCTGAAAAACCTCAACCTCGAGCTGCCGCTAGGCCAGCTCACGGTGATCACGGGTGTTTCCGGTTCGGGCAAAAGCTCGCTAGCCTTCGACACCCTCTATGCCGAAGGTTCCCGCCGCTATATGGAGAGCCTCTCCACCTACGCCCGGCAATTCCTCGAGAAAATGCCCCGCCCTGAGGTGGACTCGATCCACAACGTGCCCCCGGCCATCGCGCTCGAGCAACGCAACTCCATCGTGAACAATCGCACCACCGTTGCCACGATGACAGAGATCTACGATTACCTCCGCCTTCTCTTTTCCGCGGCCGGATTGCAGAACTGCAAGGCTTGCGGGCACGAGGAAGTGCGGGTGAACGATGCCGACTCCATCGCAGAACGCCTTCTCTCCCAGCCGGACGGCACCAAGCTTTACCTGCTCGCCAGCCTTCCCAGCCTGGAACCTGAAACCGAGGAACTCGACGAAAAAGCGCTGCGGAAATCGAAGAGCAAAACCAAAGAGAAAAAGAAAGGCGTGAAGGGCTCATCCTTCGCCGGACAAGAGTTGTTCAAGCGCGGCTACCAGCGCCTCCTCGTGAATAACGAAGTAGTGGATCTCTCCACGGCAGAGGGCCAGATCTTTATTCCTGATTCCAGCGAGGCCTATGTAATCGTGGATAGGATCGCGATCGGGGAAAGCCTTCGCAGCGATCGATCCCGTCTTCTCGACTCCATCGAACAGGCTCTCCTCACCGGGGAAGGGAAACTGGAAGCCCGCTCTCCCGATGCCAAGCTGAGGATCAAAGCCTCCCAAGGCTACGCTTGCGCCCAATGCGGTGAGCCCCACACTCCGCCGAACGCCGCTCTTTTTTCCAGCAATTCACCTCTCGGCGCCTGCGAAACCTGTTCCGGCTTCGGGGAGATTCTGGAGCTCGACGAGGAGCTCGTGGTGCCCGATCGCGCCCGCGCACTCCGGGACGGAGCCGTGGACCCGCTCTCCAAACCCTCTTACAAAGACTGGGAAAAGGAGATGCTGAAAGCTCTCGAAAAGAGAGGCATCGCCCCCTTCACCCGCTACAAAGACCTCAAAGCGGCTCAGCGAAAACTGCTCTGGGAGGGTGATGGCGATTTCCCCGGGATCCAGGGGTATTTCGAACAGCTTAAGCCCTGGAAGTACAAGCTTCACGTAAGAGTTTTCATCCGTCGTTACCAGAGCCAGAGAACATGCCCCGACTGCCGTGGATCACGCCTTTCCGAGGCCCCGCTTCGCTTCCGCGTGGGAGGGAAGAATGTAGCGGAAACCCTCGAGCTCACTATCGCCGATGCTCTATCCTGGTTCCGCGGCATAGAGCTTCCGGTTTCCGACCGGAAAAAGACCAAGGAGGTACTGAGACAGATTGAGGACCGCCTCGACTTCCTCTCCCGAGTGGGCGTGGGTTACCTTCGCCTCAATCGAAAGGGAAACACTCTCTCCGGAGGAGAATACCAGAGGATCTCGTTGGCCTCCCAGCTCGGCTCCAAGCTTTCCAATACGCTCTATGTGCTCGATGAGCCCTCCATCGGCCTGCACCCCTCCGACACCGATAAACTCATCGGCGTGATCCATGCTTTGCGCGACCACGGCAATACGCTGGTAGTGGTGGAACACGACACGTCCGTGATGAAAAGCGCTGACTTCCTCGTGGAAGTGGGCCCTCTTGCCGGCACGGAAGGCGGGGAGATCGTGGCCGCCGGAGGAAAGAGCGATTTCCTCAAAAAGAAAAACTCTCTCACCGCAAAATACCTCAGCGGCGAGTTAACCCTTCCCAGGCGGCTTGAACGCCGGCCAGGCAATGGGCAGCAGATTCAAATCAGCGGATGCCGAGAGCACAATCTTCGAAACCTCGATCTCAATGTACCGCTGGGAAAACTGGTTGCGGTAACCGGGGTATCCGGCTCCGGAAAGAGCACCCTGATCCACGATACTTTATATAAAAACCTGGCCCGTTTGGTGCTCCACGAGCCGATCCCGTCCCACGAAATAGGGAAATGCGACTCCCTCAAGGGCTGGGAGAAGATTCATAACCTCTGCCTGCTCGACCAGACCCCAATCGGCCGCTCAAGCCGCTCGAATACTGCCACCTACATCAAGATGTACGATGAGATCCGCCGGCTCATGGCCGCTCAAGCCACGGCCGCCCGCCGCCACCTCACCCCCACCGATTTTTCCTTCAACGTGGATGGCGGCCGCTGCGCTACCTGCAAAGGCGAAGGCTTCGTGGAAGTGGACATGCACTTCATGGCCGACGTTCGCCTGATCTGCGACGACTGCGAAGGCAAACGCTTCAAAAAGCATGTGCTCGAGGTGCAATACCGGGGCAAAAACATCGACGATATTCTCCATACCACCGTAAAAGAAGCAAAAGAGCTTTTTGCCGAGAACAATACGATCGTGGAGAAGTGCCGTTTGCTGGAGGAAGTGGGGCTCGGCTATCTGCAACTGGGCCAGAGCGTGAGCTCCCTGTCCGGAGGAGAGTGCCAGCGCCTCAAGATCGCCAATACCCTGGACGAGCAGAAGCAAAGCGGGAAAACCCTCTCCACTCTTTATATTTTTGATGAGCCCACCACCGGCCTGCACATTCACGACGTGAAAAAACTCGTGGATGTTTTCCACCGCCTCGTGGACCTCGGCCACACGGTACTCTTTATCGAGCACAATATGGATCTCGTGGCCCAGGCGGACTGGGTAGTCGATATCGGCCCTGGCGGTGGTGATGCCGGAGGCGGGATCGTGGCCGAAGGCAGCCCGGAGAAAATCGCGAAGGCGAAGAACTCCATCACCGCCCCTTATCTGGACGAAGTGCTCAGAGCCGGAAAATAGAAGCACGTGAGCAGCACGAAAAAATCTTCCGCGCAACACTTCAAACAGCGGCATCTAAGTGCGCGAATCTTCAGGAATGTAAGCTGACATCGCCGTGTAATTATTTTCCGCTATTTTTGTGAATTTTTTTTTGACGATCTCCACATCCTTCGTTTACGATTTTTTATGTGGAGGGGGCATTCATGGATGAAGCGTCTTTCGATCATGGATTCGATCGCCTCCCTTTTTTCTTTCTCTGATTTCCAGATGAAATTCGTAGTGAAAAAAACCGGCGCCGTTGCCGGTTTTTTCGTTCTTCTCCTTTCCAGTGCGCCTGTTTGCGCCACCACGTTCGGCCCCGTGCCCGTGGTTCAGCAGGCGGAGAATTCCCAGTACTTCGTTCACGGCGAAGTGGTTGGCTCCTCGTGGATGGAAATGGAACCCAGGGTGAACCGCCCCTACACCTACTGGAGGATACAAGTGAAGGATCAGCAACTGGGGCCTGCCCTCGGCGAGCTGATCATCGTGCGGCAGCCGGGCGGGGAAATCGGCGATATGGGATACAACGTGGCCGGCACCGCCACCTTCAAGGGAGGCGAAGACGTATTCGTGGCATTGCGGGATACGGATCAGCACCCGGGCATCAAAGAAGTGGTGGGCCTCGCCAGCGGGAAGTATCGGGTGGGCAAGGGGCCCAACGGAGAAACCATCGTGATCAACGGCCTCGGCATACCCGTTACCGGTGGCCACGGCGAATTCCTGAGCCCGCCGGAATTCACGGCCCTGCTCAAGCGAGTGGCCGCGAACGAAAGCACCGACGCCGACCGAAACGTTTACGTCAACCGCACTTCCACGCACCAGCATCCACAAACCGAAGAGGAAACGAAGCGGGAAGCGGAAGCGATGAAAACTTTTTCCCGCCAGAGAGAAGCGGGACATCCCCGGAGCGAGGCGCACGGGATTCCGGCCCCCACCAAAAGCCGAGCGGAAAACTCTGAACCCGAGAATGAAATCCAGAAAAGATCCCTAAGTTCCGAAGAGCCTAATACGGGTTCTTCTGTGGGGATCTGGGTGCTGGCCGGAATATTATTGCTGGCCTTGCTGGGCATCCTGGCGCTGATTCTGCGCAAATAAAATCTCCCGGAAACCGAACCCGCATCCTGGGGATGCCCGATGCCCGTTCTTCGGTTTCTTCTGATCTTTCTGTTGGCTGCTTCTCCTGCTTTCGCCTTTGTTCGAAGCATGAGCAGCTCCGGGCGCCCTCTCTTCTGGACAAGCCCCACCCCTGCCATGCGCGGCAATCCCCTGAATATCAGCGGCCTCTCTGACGCCCAGGTGAGCCAGGCCTTCTCCTCGTCTTTCACTTCCTGGAGCGCGCCAGGCACGGGTGCCGGCATCAGCTATTCCCAGAGCACGTCTTATGCCCCCTCAAGCGGATACGACGGAATAAATACGGTTTATTTTTCCTCTGCCGGGAACAGGCAGCTCGAATGGGGCGTGATCGCGGTTACGGAGATTCTCTACTACGTTTCGAGCGGGCAGATCGTGGAAGCCGATATGGTGTTCAACGATCGCCAGTTCAACTTCACCACCAACGAGGGCGATACCGGCAGGCAGATCGGCGGGAAAACAGCCATCTATCTGAACGATGTGGCCACGCACGAAGCCGGCCATGTGCTGGGTCTTGATCACAGTCTCGTGAATCTCAGCTCGATGGTTTACACCGCCTTCAGCGGGCAGTTCGAGCAGAAGGGCGACGACAAAGCCGGCGCCCGCAGCCTCTATCCCGCCGGCGGGAGCTCCGGGAGCATCAGCGGCACGATGGTCGGCACCCAGGGCGGGATCCTCGGTGCTCATATCGCCGCCGTGAACCTGAGCTCCGGAAAGGTGGAAGCTAGTTCTCTCGCATCCAGCGACGGATCCTTCAGGATCGACGAGCTTCCGGCCGGAAAATACGCGGTGATGATGGAACCCTTCTCTGCCGACATTTCTTCGGTGGCTTCTTACTGGAGAAACGTGGATCACCGGTTCTGCGGAGGATCCCGTTTTCGCCGGCGCTTCTATTCCGCCTGCGGATCGCAGGGAATCGCCTCCGTAGTGGAAGTGAATGCAAACGCGAATACGGGAATCGGATCGCTCACTCCTTCCTGCAGCTCGATGGGGAATCCCGGTGGCCCCCCGAACTCCATTCCATTAGCACGGGAAATCCCAGCCACAGGAGGAGCCGCCTTCGGCACCCTGAACACGGGTGACACGCACTACTACCTGGTGAAAAACGTGACCGGCGCTCTCAGCGCGAGAGCCATGAGTTACTCGCTGTATTCGCCGGTAGATGTGAAGGTGGAGTTTCTCGATTCTTCCGGAACCCCCTTGGCCGGCTCCACCAGCGTGGACGATGTGGCCGCGCCCATGCCCGGAGGAAAAACCAATTTCGATTCTCTGGCCACTTACAATGCTCCCGCCGGAGACTACCTGATCAAGGTGACCGCGGCCGCCTCCCGCATCCCCTCCTCTCAATTTGCCGCCGGCTGGGAACTGATGGACTGGGACGGCCACTATCTGCTCGCCCTCAGCGTAAACAGCGATTTCGGCCCCTCCGCCATCACTGATATGGGCACCTGTGCCACTGTCCGAAATATCAGCCAGGCTGCCTCCTACCGCGAAGCGATCCAGGTGAAAAACCAAAGTGACGGTGATCGCGCCGCTGGTTGCGGAGCTATTTCCTCGGGCGGCGCCGGCCCCTGGACCGGCGGAATCGCACAGGTTTTCTTCGTGGCCCTGGCGCTGCAGTTGATGTCTCTGGCGGCGAGGTTCCGGTTCAGGGCCCGTCTTGTGCGACGACGCTAATAAAGCTACACTTTAGAAGGAGCGGCCCTTGCTCGCCGCCCTAAGGAGACAAAGTGAAGCCGACGCACTTGATTGCCTATTTTCTTTCCGCTCTTTTCAGCTTTTCCGCCTCTGCTCTGGTGCCCACCGAGGTGATCCCGGTGGAGGCCGTGAAGCGCAATGTTTACGTGAGCGATGCGATGATGAGCGGAGGCGACGCCCTGGCCAATCCGGTAACCCTTTCGGGCCTTCGCTGGGCGAAGAATCCCGCCGGCTATGAGAGAGTGGTGATTGATCTCGAGGGAGAAGGCAATGGTTGGGAAACGAAAACTCCCCCTTACTTCCAGGTGGGGCACGACACCCGTGCCGCCGCGATCAATGTGAGCATCCGAGGAGTGTCGCAACGGGAGCTCACGAACGGGCTTTTGGAGAAAACCATTTCCCGCTCTTCTCTTATTTCCAGTGCTTACCTTGCCCCTAGTCTGGAAGGCGACCTCGCAGCCATCGAGCTCAAAACCCGGGCCCCCGTAGACGTGGAAGGATTCTATCTAGTGAATCCTCCGAGGATCGTGATCGATGTGCGGGCGAAGCGTTAGCCCATTACTCTTCGCGCTATTACTGATTTTTTTCGCCCCTCTTTCGGCCCAGGCGCGCAAGCAGAGCTTTGTAACGGGTTCCCCCTTTGGCATCGGATTCGCGGCTGGAGGAGAGAAGGTGCCTGTCAGCTCCTTTGCCGCCCCCCCCACCGGCAGCAAGCCGGGCACCTCTTATTACTTTCTGTTCATGCCCCGTTTTGATTTTTACAACGTTGTTCTTCAAGCCTATGCCGGCTGGCATTTCTATCCGAAGATCACCGGTGCGGGCACGCAAGGAACCCGTTACTTCACCGATGCCAGCCAGAGCGGCAACCTGAGTTATGGCGCCAGGGTAATGCTGTCGCCCTTTATCAACAAAGACGCCACCGGACGCGGTTATCTGGTGCTGGGCATAGGCCAGGCTTCCGCCAAACTGAAAAACACGAGAACCTATACGGCCACGAACGGAGACTCCACCAGCTATACCGAGAATGTGAGCGGAAGCGGACTGGAAACCCAGCTTGGCTTGGGGGCCGAATTCTTCGTGCTGCAGAATTATTCCATGGGCCTGGAAGCCGGCTACACGCAGAGAAACATAAACAGCTTCAACCATGACGGCACCAATGATGTAACCGGCGCAGTGGTGGAAAAGGGCGCTGAGGCGCTCGACTCCAACGAACGCAACAAGGCATTCCATGTGTGGAGCCCTTACGTGCAGCTTTCCATAACCCTGAACTTGTAAACGGGCCCTACAGCAAAGCCTGAAGAGCCGCCCTGGCGGAAGGCTCCAGGCCTTCGATATTTTCCATCAATCGTGCCGCCTTCTTCCGATCGGAATCTTTTACGGCATCGGCCCACTTCACCAACGAGCTCTGGGCGTGCTTAACTTTGTCATGCTCCTGGTTGGCACTCCGGTCGATCTGCCCGTAGCGAAGGCCGGTGTCCTGGCGATACACGATCAGGTTGCCATTCCACTCCAGCTCGAAGCGAATAATCTTTCCGTCCAGTTCAGCATAAAAAAGCTCATAGTTTCCAGGGGCGTAAAACCAGCGTGGTTTTCCTGCCTCCAGCGCCTTTTGCCGTTCCGGATCCACCTCAGTCATCCCATGGGCCTTGAGCTCATCGGAAAAGATCCGCCTCAGCAGCCCTCGCACCTCCACAGGATCCTCGGAAAAATGAGCGCCAAGCTCGTTCCCATTCCGCCGCACCACCTTGAGCTTGGCTTTCACCCTCTCGCCGCCGGCCAAAATCTCTCCCGCCACTTCGTCGGGAAAACTTTCATTCTCTGCCGTAAGCGCCAGACCGGTTTCCGAAAGATTTCGGATGGGATGGGATTTTCCATCCGGGGTAAGAAACACCACCTGATCGATTACGGGAATTCTCACCCGGGGGCTACGGGCTTTCCGGCCGCCGCCCTGAAGAGATGGTTCCTTGCCCAGAATCTTTTTTAAAAAACCTTTCACTGGGCCACCGGATTCCCTTGAGGCAGCACGAGTACCGCTATGCCACTGGCAGCCGTCTTTCCGAAGGCCCGCTCCAGGCGGAGATCAATAATGAGGTTGGCACCGATCCGGGCGGCTTCCTCCTGCAAGCCGGATCTGGCACTCTCGCCTCCGCCCCAATTGATGGTGGCCACACGGCCGAGAATCTTATGAGGTTGTTTGAGGGATTTTTGCGAAGAGATCGCCACAGAGGCCGGGCTGGTGGGAGGATACACGAGGCGCTCGTTAGGCACATAAAAGGTGGAGTAAGAGCAGGAGCTCAAGAGAGACACAATTCCGGTGACAAAAACGATTTTACTCGCCAGCTGCATACTTCACCGCCAATCCGGAAACCCGCAAGGTTGGAAAAAATCCCGTGGAATAATTCACTTCGAGATTCGCGATCGCGTCCGCACCGAGTTCCGCGGCTTCCATTTTCAGGATTTCCACCGCCCAAGTGGCATTCTCCCCGTCTCTCGCCACCGAGATCAGAGCGAGCGGCCTCGATTTTCGCGGAGGAGATTGGAAATACACCGCCACTTTTTTGTAGTTGGTTTTGTGGTGGGGAAGATCAGCCGTCATCAGCATGCGCGAAGAGCTAGTGCAGCCGGCGAGGGCAAGCAAAGCAGCGAAGCAACCCAGAAAGAGGAACCCCCGCTTCAAAACGACCATCCCAAAGCCCCCCCAAAAAAACCGCGACGCACCGTGCTGTGATGAGTCCATCCTACAAGCACAGTCCAACCGGAATATATCCTCGCTTCCACGCCCAGCCCCGTCAACCCACCGAAGGGTTCGTCGGTTTCACTTCCCACTTCCAGCCCGAGCAGAAAATAAGGCGAAACGTCGAAAGGGAGCCACCGGTACAAACCGTAGAGGCCCGCGATACCATAGGCAGCCACCGCCCGGTCTTCTCCCTTGGTGTTCCGGTAGCTGGCGAATACTCCCAGGCCAATGCGATTCCAGCTGTATTCCACCATGCCACCAAGGCCAGGCACCCTGTCGCCGCCACCAAAGGCCACCATATTGTGGCGATAACCACGAAAGCCCAGAGCCGGAGGAAGCACTCCCCGGGGAGCGTCGGCGGCTTCCACCAGATCGATCAGGCGGGTGTAGTCGATATTCTCGTCAGGGTCCTTTTCCTGATAAACCCGGCGCCGCTGGGGAGCTGCCGGTGCGGGCTGAGCCTCCGGACTCACATATACAGGCGATGGCTCGGGTGCCTCGGAGAGGCTGGGATCAATCGTTTCAGGCTCCGTGGGCAGAGCCGTATCTTCGGGAACTCGTTCCTCTTTCCTGGCCTTCTGGGCTTTTGCTTCTTCGCCTCCGGCGAAGGCCGGCTGGAGCGAAAGCGTGAAGCTGCCCAGCAGCAAGCTGAGCACTAAAATGGAAGGTGAAACGGGCATTTCCCCTCAATCGTAAAGGAGATTTTGGCTTTTCACCACGGGGATTCCGTGGAACATTAGGCGGATGAGTAAGGTACCGGTGAACCCCCCTTCGGGCTTCCGCGATTTTCTGCCCGGCGAAGCGGCTTTGCGCCTTGAGCTGGTAAGCATCATCACCGGGATCTACCGCAGCCACGGATTTCAGCCCATCGGTATGCCGATGCTCGAAGCCCTTTCCACCCTTCAGGGAAAAGGCGGAGGAGGCGAAAACGAGAAACTCATCTTCAAGGTGATGAAGAGAGGCGAGGATCTCCAGAGAAGCCTCGATGCAAAATCGGAATTGGCAGACATGGGCTTGCGCTTCGATCTCACTCTTCCTCTCGCCCGCTATTGCGCTCGGTTCAGAGATCAGCTGCCGAAACCGTTCAAGGTTTTTCAGATCGGCCCGGTATGGAGGGCCGACCGCCCCCAGAAAGGGCGTTTCCGGGAATTCTTCCAATGCGATGTAGATATCGTAGGCTCCAAGGAAATCGGAGCCGAAGTGGATTGCATCAGCGCGATCCTGAAAGTGTTCGAAGCCACCGGGCTCAGCGGCGTGGAAGTGCACCTTAACGACCGAAAGCTGCTCTCCGCTCTCGGAAAAAAAATCGGAGCCAGTGATTCTCTCTGGGCCAAATGCCTGGTGAGCCTCGATAAGCTCGATAAGATCGGCGAAGTGAAAGTGCGCGAGGAGATACTTGCCTTGCTCTCCTCTGAAGGCGTGGATGGCACGGCCGCCGCTCTTTTGCTCGATCGCTATATGCCGATAGGCGAGGGTGAATCGGCCTCGGCCCTCAGCTCCGCCTGGGGCGAGCTGGATGCCGAAGCGTTCGCCTGCCTCTCCGAAATCCAAAGCCAGCTCGGAGCGCTTACATCCGCCAGGGTAGTGCTGAACCCCACTCTCGTGCGCGGGCAGGATTACTATACGGGAACCATCTTTGAGATCCGCCACCCTGAGCTCTCCGGCAGCCTGGGCGGAGGAGGGCGATACAACCGCCTGCTGGAGGTGTTCGGTTCGCCGGAAACCCCTGCCTTCGGTGGCAGCATCGGTTTCGAGCGCCTGGTGATGCTGCTCCAGGAGAAAGACGCCCAGGACAAAACGGATTCCGGCGCTCCCGATCTGTTTTTCCCTCTCTTCGATGGCTCGCTTCGCAGCCAGATCCAGGGGTTGGCCGCCAAGCTCCGCGCCGCAGGCCTCCGGGTGGATGTTTACCCCGATGCTGCCAAGCTGAAGCACCAGTTCAAATACGCCGATGACCGCCGCATCCCTTTCACCGCCATCCTGGGCGCCGACGAGGCAAAAGCCGGGCAGATTAAGCTCAAGGATATGGCGAAGGGCACCGAGAGCAGCTATTCTATTCAGCCACCCGAAGCCTTCGTGGAAGAGATGAAATCCCTATGCAAGAAAAGCAATCGATAGAAACCGGCATTGAAACCCCCTGGATCCGCACTCACACCTGCGGCGAGCTCAATGGAAGCTTCGCCGGCAAGGAAGTGGTTCTGGCCGGCTGGGTGGCCAAGAGAAGGGATCATGGCGGCCTGGTGTTCATCGATCTTCGGGATCGCTACGGCATCACCCAACTGGTGTTCGACCCCGCCGCTTCCGGCCATGCCGAGTCCAAAGAGGCCGCGGGCCACGTGCGCTCGGAATTCGTGATCTCGATCAAAGGCGTGGTTCGCCGCCGGCCCGCCGATATGGTGAACCCCAAGATCGCCACCGGAGAGATCGAAATCTCCGTTACCGAGCTCAATATCCTCTCGGCGGCAAAAACCCCTCCCTTCGTGCTCGACGATAATACCGATGCCGGAGAGGCCCTTCGCCTGAAGTACCGCTACCTCGACATGCGCCGCCCGGTTCTGCAAAAGAACCTCATCGTGCGCCACCAAACTTACCAGAGCGTGCGCCGCTATTTGAGCGATCAGGCGTTTCTCGAAATCGAAACGCCGATCCTTTTCAAGAGCACACCGGAAGGCGCCCGGGATTATCTGGTACCCTCCCGGGTGAATCCCGGGCAGTTCTATGCCCTGGTACAGAGCCCGCAGATCATGAAGCAGCTGCTGATGGTAAGCGGTTTCGACCGCTACTTTCAGATCGCACGCTGTTTCCGTGATGAGGACCTGCGTGCCGACCGCCAGCCCGAGTTCTCCCAGATTGATATCGAGATGAGCTTCACCAACCGGGAGCTCATCTACCGGATCATGGAAGGCCTCGTGCAAAGCGTATTCAGGGAAGTGAAAGGCATGGAAATTTCCGCGCCCTTCGCGCGCATGAGCTATCAACAGGCGATGGACGAATATGGGGTGGATAAGCCTGATACCCGTTTCGCTCTCAAGATCAAAGATGCCACCAAAGTTTTCGGCAGCTCGGGCTTTCAGGCCTTTCGCAATGTGGTGGACGCCGGCGGTTTCGTGCGCGGACTCCATCTCGACCTGAAAACCCAGGGTGAAACCCCATTCTCCCGCAAGGACCTGGACGACCTCCAGAAAGTGGCCCAGGCCCACGGAGCCAAAGGCCTGGCCTGGATCAAGGTGGAAAACGCCAAAGAAGGCCCGCTCTACACCTTCAACTCCCCCATCGCGAAATTCCTCACCGATCAGGAGCGTGAAACGCTGATCCAGGAATGGCGCCTGATGCCGGGCGATCTGCTTCTGCTCGTGGCGGATACCTCCTTCGACACCATGTGCGCAGCCCTCGGAAATCTTCGCACTCACCTCGGCCGCAAGCTCGGCCTCATCGATGAGAGCTTGTTCAACTTCCTCTGGGTTACCGATTTCCCTCTTCTGCAATACGATCCGGACGCGAAACGCTACGTGGCCTGCCACCACCCATTCACCTCCCCCACTCCGGAGGACGAGAAAAAACTTCTTGCGGGAGAGAATCTCTCTGAACTGAAAGCCGCCGCTTACGATCTCGTGCTCAACGGCTACGAAGTGGCCGGCGGTTCCATCAGAATCTTCCGCCAGGAAGTGCAAAGCGCGATGTTTCGCGCCCTCGGCTTCAGTGAAGCGGAAACGCTGGAGAAGTTCGGCTTCTTTGTGGAAGCTCTTCAATACGGCACGCCTCCTCATGGCGGCATTGCCTTCGGCGTGGACAGGCTCGTGATGCTCCTCGTAGGAACCGATGCGATACGCGAAGTAATGGCTTTCCCGAAAACCCAGAAAGCCACCTGCCTGATGAGCGAATGCCCGAGCCCGGTAATCCCCGAGCAGCTGGCGGAGCTTCATATTTCCGTTCTGAAAAAGCAGGCCTCCGGAGAAGGAAAGCCTCAGGCCTGAGCGGTGCGCCGGGCTTCGGATTTTCGCATATAGGCTTCGATCCTCGTCAGGCCATCCGCGGATAGATCGCAGAATTCCATCCCCACGCCGGGCATCTGCCCGCTGCGGGGAAATTCGCGCACCCATCGCACCAAGGCCTTGCCCCGCAAAGGCTCACTCTCTTCACCAGAGAGAAAAATCTCATAGCTCACGGTGCTATGGAGCACGGGAAAATCCCGGTCGATGGAGATAAAAATCCCGCCTCGGCTCAAGTTCAGTATCGGAGCGCGCAGGCATTTTGGCGTTTCACCGAATCGGATCACCGCCTCCCCTGCCACGGTCACCCTCTCCACTTTTTTCTTTTTCCGCTCTTCCACGAAACCAAGCGAGCGGGAAACCGCCTCCGCCAATGCGGCCGTGGGATACGGCTGCCGAAAATGGGCGGAAAATCCCAGATGGATGGCTTCATTGGCGGAGATTTCCTCCCCTCCGCTGCCGTAAAGAACCACGGGCGTGTCGTAATGAATGCGCCTGAGATCGAACAGGAGACGGGTGGAGTCGCCATCAGAAAGGCGGGCGGAAGTGACTACCGCATCTACATTGCGGTCTCGTGCGGCCTCATAGGCCTCCACGCTGCCCGCAAGCGACAGCACCGAAGATCCCGCCTTCCGAAACTCTTCCGCTACGGCCTCGCGGCTGGCCGGATCAGCCGCCACCACGATCACTTTTTTGCCCTTGAGATTCTCCACGCTCTTTCATTGTAGAAGGGGCCGGAGATCCCCGTCAAACGAGGCAAAACCTAGCTTTGAGATCTGAATTGAGGCCGCCCCGGAGCCTTTTGGCCCGGGGCGGCCTCAATTCAGATTAAACTTAGCCTCGATTACCGGAGACGGCGGCAGCCTACATTGCGGCAGCTGAAGCGGAAGAATCCACTATGACGGCGGCAATTCTGAAGCGCGGCACCTTGCACTCGCCAGAGAGGAGTGCGCCAGTTGCCCCAAGCGGCAAAGGTGCGTCCCGTGGAATTGCGGGCATAGCAAACCACCCTGCCCCTGTTGCGAGGAGGCTGCCAGCGCGGCGGGCGGCGGCGGGCATCCGGGCTCACGGCATCATCGTCATTGGTATTGATATCGAGCGAGTTCATGTCCACATCGCCTAGATCCGTCATCTCGTCAATCGTAGCAGAGGTGGCATCATCGGAAGCATGAGCCTTATGAGTTGTTCCGGCAAAAATCGCCATCAATGCTGCTAATCCAAATATTCTGATATTCATGGGTTCTCCTTTTGGCAGACGGTTAGGTTTCCACAAATGGCTCGGCTGCAATCGACAGGCCAAGGAAACGATGCACCAAGAGAGCATTGCGCAAAAAAGAAAACCGAATGAAATTTAGAATGAATTTTATTTATTAAACCAATCCAGCCCCCGCAGGATTCCGGCCTGCACGAAAATCGGATCCATTGAGATAAATGAAAAACAGGAGAATGCTATTTTAATAAGCGGGCCGTGATCTTTCGGGCCTGAATCGGGTCAAAAAATTCCAGCGGAGGCAATTAGCCTCCGCCCACCTGCTCCTCGGCGGCCCGCAACATCTGTTCGAGTTCTTCCAAAGCCTGCAATACGGAATCAGCCAGCTCGGCGTTCTCTCCCTCAGCCTGTTCACGTAACAATTTGGCGTAAGTCCTGGCCCTGGCCAGAGGGGAACGGAGATCATGGATGAACAGAGGGGGCAAACTGCCGCTCATGAACCACTCTTGGCAGGCGACGTGTTCAGGCCCTGCCAGCGAAGCAGATCTTCCTTCGTGAGCCCGCTTTCTCCGAAAAAGGAGGCTGCACGCCGAAGCCTTTCGATATTCTGGGCTAAAGGAGCCTTCAGAGCCAACATGGTACGGCGCCTTAGGAAATCCTCGAAATTCACGGCCATTTCCGATTCTCGTGCATGCACGGCCTCGGCGAGAATATCCGGCTCACCTGGCACAATGCGCTCCTTGAGGGAAGGATCTCCCATCGCCAGATCCGCCACCCTCTGCCAACGGGCTCCATACCTGCCCTGCAAATGCTTCACCGTTTCTTCTTCCAGCTGCCGGTTATACGAGTCCATCAAGCTGATATATTGCTGCTCCGTCTTTCTGTCGCCTGCGTCCAACACGATCGGCTCAAACTGGGTTACCGCGCGCTTGGAAGCATCCACATGGCCGAACTCCTTGGCGAGAAAGTGCAGCACCTTGTCTACCGTATGCTCCGCCATCACCCGGTAGGTGGTGTATTTGCCTCCCGCGATGGAAAACAGCCCGCTTGGGTCCTGCCAGATCCTGTGCTCCCGCGAAACCGCGGATGGATCCCCGCCCCTTCCCTCTGAAACCAGCGGCCGGAGACCGGCGAAAGTGGAGCAGATATCCTCGGGGCCCACCGTGGCCCCCGGAAAGGTTCGCTTCACGCTTTCCAGCAAGTAATCCACATCGTTGGCCGAGGCCGCAATCTCATCCAGAGCTCCGTCCACGGCAGGATCATAATCGGTATCCGTTGTGCCCACCAAGGTTCGCCCGAACCAAGGAATGGAAAAGAACACGCGGTCATCCGCCTTGGCCGTGAGCACGAAGGCGTGCTTATAACCCAGGCGGTCGCTTGGCAGCACAAGATGTGTTCCCTTGGTGGGGCGAAGCTGAGGCTCCGCCTCGCAATCAGCAAGCCGCCGGATATAGTCGCACCAGGGGCCCGAGGCATTCACGAAGGATTTTGCACGGATCAGGAAATCCTGGCTCCCGGAAGAAAGCGAGTCACGCGCCCAGACACCGCGCACCTTTCCCGTTCCATCCTTGTCGAATCCGCGCACGTTGCAGTAGTTCACCGTGACCGCGCCATGGTGGGCGGCCGATCGCACGTTCTCCAGGCCGATCCGTGCGTCGTCCATCACCACGTCGTGAAAAACCACTCCCCCTTTGAGCCCTTTGCTCTCGAGGCGCCCCTCTTCCCGGATGGCACGCTCGCGGCCAAGCACCCGGGTTCCGTGATTGCGGAAAAGAGCCAATGCATCGTACAGAAACACCCCAAGGGAAACCGCAGCCAGGCCGTGCGGGCTCCAGGGATAAATGGGAATCAGAAAAGGCACGGGTTGAGCCAGATGAGGAGCCAGGAGATCGGAGTGCAATCTCCGCTCCCGGCTGGCTTCAAACACCAGGCTGAATTCGAACTGCTCCAGATAACGGATGCCCCCATGAAGCATTTTCGAGCTTTTGGAGGAAGTGCCTGAGCAATAGTCTCTCGCTTCGAGCATTGCCACCGAAAGGCCGCGCATCGCCGCGTCCCGGGCAATACCGGCACCAATGATCCCGCCTCCGATGATCAACAGATCGAATTCGGAATCGCGCAGACGAGCCAGATGCTCCGTTCTGGAGAAAACACTCATATAGCTATTTTATGATGGGGTTCCGGCATTCCCCACCGAAAAAATCTGGAGCTCGGAAAGCAGAGCCGCAAGATCGAGCCGGAGATTTCCATTCAGCTCCCGCCACACACGAAAACGGCTGATCGCTGAGGATTTTCCGGGAATTTCACCCAATAGCGGCTCTCCCCCTTTCGCCCCCAGAGTTACCAGGCGGGAGTGAAGCTCACGGAACCGCAAGGCGGAAACGGGTGCTCCTGAGGCAGCAAATGCCAGATCCCGCAATAGAAGCTCCCAGGAATCGAGCACGATCGAGCAACGATTTTCTCCTTCCAGGGACTCCACGAAACTCGCCGCTGAGGAGGGAATCCTCGGGGACACCTCCCACATCTCCAGCAGTCTCTCGCAGGCCTCGCGGCGCAGGTGCAAGCCGTTCTCCTCGCTGGCCAGCAACCGCGCCCGCTCCAGCGAGCCTTCCGCCCAGGCAAGCAGAACGCTTTGCTCACCGCCAGGAGTTTCCTTCTCCTCCGAAAGCAGCGCTTTCAGCTCGTCGTCTGCCAAGGGAGCAAACCGAAGCACCTGGCAACGCGAAACTATGGTTTGCGCCAGCTCGCCTGGGTCCCTGCAAAGAAGAAAAAACATCGTATGAGGGGGCGGTTCCTCCAGCACCTTGAGGAAGGCATTGAAGGCCTGGGCATTCAGCTCCGCGGCATCGGAGATCAGCACCACGCGCTTGGGAGCTTCGAGAGGCTGAAAGGAAACGAGACGAGGAAGTTCTCGCACGGCCTCGAGAGTGGTTCGCTCGGCAGTGGGCTCGATGCGGGTGAAGTCCGGATGGTTTCCGGCCCGAATTCGGAGCAAGAGCTGCTCTGGATCCACATTGCCGCCGAACAATCCTCCGCCTCCCTTGGCGAACAGGGCCGAAGCGAATTTTTCCACGCATCCGATCTTGGCCTCTCGCGCAGGACCGCTCAAAATCAGCGCATGAGGAAGGCGGTTTTCGTCTTCCGCCCTAAGCAAAGCTTCCAGGATTCTCGCATTCCGGCCGTTCATGCCAGGCCCTCCAGCTGCTTGAGGATGAGAGCATGCACCTTCTCCGCGCTCTTGGAGGCATCGATCAATCGGATCCTCCTTCGGTCGCTTTTCGCCAGTTTGCGGTAACCATTTCTAACGGCCCGGTGGAACGCAAGCCCTTCGGCTTCCATCCGATCAAGCGCAGCGCCACGCTGCCCCACCCGATCGAAGCCTCTCACGGGATCGATGTCCAAAAGAAAGGTGATACGCGGGAGAAGCCCGCTGGTGGCAAGCTTGTTCAGGGTGCGGATCAGTTTTCCGTCCAACCCCCGCGCGGCCCCCTGATATACCACGGACGAATCCACGAATCGGTCGCAGATCACGACCTGCCCCTTGGCCAGGGCGGGACGAATCTTTTCCTCCACGTGCTGGGCCCGGCTGGCTTCGTAGAGAAAAAGCTCAGCCAACGGCAAAAGGCCCGTCATTGAAGGATCCAAAATCATCGACCGGATGCGATCAGCGATTTCCGTGCCTCCAGGCTCCCTGGTTTGCACCACCTGATGGCCCCTGGCTTCGAGCGCTTTCACCAGCATATGAATCTGCGTGCTCTTTCCCGCGCCTTCCCCTCCCTCGAAGGATAAGAAAAGCCCGCGCTGCTTCGTTCTCCCGGGCTTCCGAGCAGCGGATTTCGCCTTGCGTCTAGAGCGTGAATTCATCGGCAAAACTCTAGGCCCAGCTAGGCCGAAATGCTATGACAAAAAAATGCCAGACACAGCTAACAGCGAACTATACGACCTTACCGTGGTAGGAGCCGGCCCCGTGGGGCTTTTCGGAGTGTTCTACGCCGGGATGCGAGGTTTGAAGATCAACCTTCTCGACAGCCTGGAAATGGTAGGCGGGCAGCTGAACGCCCTTTATCCCGAGAAGTACATCTACGACATGCCGGGCTTTCCCAAAGTGATGGCGAAAGACCTCGTGAAGTCGCTATGGGAACAGGCGGAATTCGCCCGTCCGGCCAAGCATATGGGACGGAAAGTCAGCAAGCTTGCCCGCGCCGCCGACCATGTGGAGATTCATTGCGAAAGCGGGGAAATCTTCCGTTCCAAAACCGTGATGCTGGCCCTGGGCATGGGGGCTTTCAAGCCGCGAAAGCTGGAAGTTCCCGGCTTGGCGGAGCTCGAGGGAAAGAGCGTTCACTATTTCGTGCACAATCTCGATCGCTTCAATGGCAAAGATGTTTTGATCATTGGGGGCGGAGACTCCGCGGCCGACTGGACGCTTGCCCTGGCATCTCCGGACTCCTCTGGAAAGCCAAGGGCGAAAAGCGTGACCATGATCCATCGCACGGATAAGTTCGCCGCCCACGAGGCCACGATCACCCATCTGAAAGGGCTTACCCACGCCAAGGTGATCACGCATACGGAATTGCAGTCCTTCAAACAGGAGAATGGAAAACTATCCTGCACCCTGGTGCAGAATCTCACCAAAGAAGTCACGCTCAAAACCTTCGATGACATCATCATCTGCGCCGGCTATATCGCGAAACTCGACTTCGTGAAGGAGAGCGGGCTGGAGATGCAAGGCAATGCCGTGAAGGTAAACGACAAGATGGAAACCAATATGCCGGGCGTTTTTGCCGTGGGCGATGTCTGCACCCATGGCGGCAAACTGAAGCTCATTGCCACTGGCGTGGGCGAAGCGGCGATCGCCGCGAACTTCGCCAAGGTTTTCATTGATCCGGCCGCCAAAGCGTTCCCCGGCCACAGCACGAGCCTGATGGGGAAAAAAGAATAGGGCCCCGCGCAGCGGAGCCCTTTTTCTTCATCAAACGCCGATCTTATTCGTCGATGTAGATGTAGCACATGCCTTGGCTATAATAGCCATTGCCTACCTTCTCACCGGTCTCGTCGAGAAGATAGTAATCGGTATCACCAAAGGCCTGGCGGGTGAGACCATTCTGAACGGCAAAAACCGCGATTTTGGCGTCGCAGTGGAGCGGATCAGCTACCGCTTCTTCCAGTACCACTCGCTTCGCACGGCCGGCTTCAGCGTTAACGCTGACAAATGAAAGAGCCAAAGCAAACATCATGAGAATACGCATAGAAATCTCCTGCTAAGTTTAAATCGTAGTGCGGGCGTGATTTTAAGGGATCGCGCCGCTTCCATAAATGATTTCTATGTGAATATGGGACAGCCTCCGTTCACGGAGCGCCAACAAAAAAGATCTTTAATTTCAGCTAGATTGGGCAAATTCCAGGAAGTCGGACAAATTGGCTTCCACGTTCTCTTCCTTGGCCTTCACTTTCACCCACGCAAATGGCCTGGCCTTCTGGGCATGGTCGATGATGCTTTCCGGATTGAGTACCAGGCCAACGCTTCCATCTTTGCGGATGGTGGCCCCCTGAAGCCCCGGCAACGCAGCGATATACGAATCCACTGACTGCACGATCGCCTCTTCAATCGAGGAGTACTCATCCACGAGAAAGATCATATTACCGCATTTTTCGTCTTTAAAACGAAGCGCATGAAAGCGGCTACGGCCATCCACCTCCTCGGGCACCCCCCATAGCAGGGATTTGATGGAGTAAAGAGCCAGGTATCCCTTCGGGTCTTCCCCCTCTGGAATCGAAGCAAGAAGCTCTCCGGGGCTATAGTCGATCGACTCGTTCACCTGGTCCACGGGAAGAGCGCAGCAGGTGCGATTGATCTCAACAAAGAGGGAAAAAAGCACAACCACGCTCATCGGAAAGCGAAGCTTGATCACGGTGCCCTGGCCCACCTTGGAGTCGATCAGCACGGTGCCTTTCAGCTTGTTGATATTGCTTTTCACCACATCCATGCCCACTCCCCGGCCGGAAATGTCCGTTACCTTTTCCGCCGTGGAAAATCCTGGCGCGAAGATCAACGCAAGCTTTTTGCTGTCTGAGAATCCGGAGGCTTTATCCGCGGGAACGATGCCTTTCTCCACCGCTTTGGCGAGAATCTTGTCGCCATCGATCCCCTTGCCATCATCGCTGATCTCGATGAACACGAAATTTCCCCGAACATAGGAGTTCAACCGAATCGTTCCCTCTTTGTGCTTGCCCGCTTTTTTTCTTTCAGCAGGGCTTTCAATGCCGTGATCCGCGGAGTTCCGGATCAAGTGGGTCATAGGATCAGCGATCGCCTCCACTATGGCTTTGTCGAGCTCGGCATCGCCGTTCAGCACCTGCAAACGAATTTCTTTTCCCAGTTTGCCGGCCAGATCCCGTACCACCTTCGGAAAGCGCAGAAAAACCTGATTCACTGGCACCAGACGCACCCCGAACACAAGGCCTGAAAGCCCGCGGGTGATGCGCGAAAGCTTGGAAACCTGCAGGTCTACATCGAAGCGAATGTCCTGGGCCGCACGCCCAAGCTCGTCAATTCTTTCCGGCACCTTCTCGAGCGAATACCGCATCAGCTCCAGCTCACTCACGAAAGAAACGATTTTGGCGATCTTCGCTTCGTCAACCCTCACAAACGAAGTGGTCAATACCTTCGAAGGGCTCGCCGGCACTGCTACAGCTGTTGCTGCCTCGGCCGGTACCGCTGTGCCGGCCTTCGGAGCCTTTCCGCTCATGAAATCATTGATGCGGGCAATGAGCGCGGACTGATCGCGGTCGGTTTCCTGATCCACGATCATCGCACGCAGCTCGTCGAAAACGTCCCTTACCATTTCCACCAGAGTGCCGCTTACCTTGATTTCTTTTTTTCTGGCTTTGTCCAGAAGGGTTTCGGCAGCATGCGAAAGCTTGGTGATCTGCGCCAGAGAAAGAAAGGAGGAATTCCCCTTTACGGTATGAACGCCCCGGAAAATGGAATTCATCACCTCATCGTCAGGTGCCGTTGCCAGACGCTGCAGATCCCCGTCCAGCCTCTCGAGGATCTCTCCCGACTCCACGAAGAACGCTTTGAGAAGTTCGTCGTCCATCGCTACCTCAGGTTTCCTCGCCTACTCGCGAGGCCATTTCGGCGCTCACGAAAAGGTCGGGATCCACTTCCAGAAAATACTTGCCCGTGCCGGCCAGAGTTTCGCTTTTCTCCATCCGCTCCAAAAGCTCCCAGGCGGACTTCACGAACTTTATGTCCACTCCGCAACGGGCGCGCAAGGCTTCGGTTTCGGAGCCATTCAACTCCCGCCTGTCGATAAGCCCGGCCACAACAGGCCGATCGATCGTGATCGCAGTCACGTTGCCCCTCACCTGGCATACCAAAAAGTAGGAATTTATAGTGGCCGGCATGCCATAGCGGAGAGCGCAGTCGATCACTCCCATCACCCGTCCTCTCACCGCAGCGAGGCCCCGAAGAAAAGAAGGAGAGTTCGGAATCGGAGTGATGGTGCTGCAAGGGACCACTTCCTCCACCACAGCGAGAGGAACGGAAAAGTAATGGCCCCTTACGTCAAATACCAGCTGTTCGGCGGCGCTCATGCGGCATCCTCTTCCCCCTCCTCAACAGGCTTCGCGCCGGGCGGGAGAGGCGCCAGCCCGGAAAGGCCCGCATGAGCCGGAGGAGCAGGAGGCACTTCAGAGGGTGCTCTTGGCACCGGATTCATCATGGTTTCGAAATTCAGCTCGCCGGGAATATTCGCCAGAGTGGGAATTTCGCTTCTATCGAGAGAAGCCTCGATAGTCTGCGGCTCTACCCGGCCGGAGGAAGAATGAACGTCTTCGGAGCCTCCGTAATCTTCACCTGAACGCTCCCGCTCAAGCCGGAACTGGCCTACCACTTCATTCAGCTGACCCACAAGCGCGTCGAGCTTCGATACCTCCACGGACGTCAGCTCGGCGCTTCTGGTTACGCCTTCCATCTCCGTGAGGTTTGAGCGTACGGATTCGGCTGTTCTCTGCATGAATTCGAGTACGACAGTGGAGCTTTCCGTTTGCTTGGAAGCCGCCGAAGCGATTCTTTGGATCAAGCTGGAAACCGCTTCCACATCCTTAATGATCCCATCAAGAGAAACACCGGCGGCCCGGGCAAGGCCCACTCCGGCTTTCACGCGCCCGTTGCTCTCTCCGATAAGGGAAGTTACCTCAGCGGTAAGCTTGCGGGCTCTCTCTGCGAGCTTGCGAACCTCCTCCGCTACCACCGCGAAGCCTTTTCCATGTTCTCCGGCCTTGGTGGCCTCGATCGCGGCGTTGATCGCCAGCAGGTTGGTCTGGGATGCGATTTCATTGATCGAGCTCATCAGCTCTTCCACCTTGCGCGCCGACTCTTCGATCTTCTCCATGGCTTCCACGGTTTCGTGCACCGAGGCACCGCCCTGAAGCGCGCGGTCCATTGCGATTTTGGAAAGCGATGCGGCTTGGCGGGTGCTTTCCCCGGAATTATGAATCAGATCGTCGATATTGCTTACCCGGCTGGCGCACTCATCGATATTCATCGATTGTTCCATCATCGCCTTATTGATTCCGGAAGCGGCCACCGTCATCATACTGGCCTGCTGCCCCACCTGCTCAGTGGTGCGGGAAACCACGGAGGAAGCATTGGCGATGGTGGAAATAATATCGTGAGTCTTATCAAGAAAAATGTTCAGCCACATTGCCAGTTCCGACATCTCGCCGCCCGTGCGCAGGGTAACGCGTTTTGTGAGATCGCCATCACCGGTAGCGATATCCCTGATGCGGGCCTTTAACTTGTTTACCGGATTGATAATACTCCAGGTAACCAGCAGGGAAGCGGCGAAGCCGAATACCATCACCGCAATCAGGTAAAATGCGAGCGTATTGTTGGTTTTCTGCTCCTGCTCGGCGATCTTCTCCGTAATATTCAGCTCATAGGAATCATTCAGCGCCTGCAAGCGGGCGATCATATTTTCCGTTTCGCCGGCCAGCTTATCGAGTATTTTTCGAGCCGCCAGTGAGGAGGAGATATCCTGCGCACGCATGCCTTCCATGATTTTCTTTACCGCGGAATCCATTTCCAGATAGTTCTGGCGAAGGTCTTCGTAGCCTTTGGAGATCTTGATCTTGATCTCTCTTTCCATGGGAACTTTCGAGTCGGCTCCTATCTGCTCCAGGCTCTGCCTGCTCTGTTCGATATCGAGATGAAATTCTTTCGGCTGCATTTCCAGGCGACGGGCCACTTCAAGATTATTTTCCGTGATCACCAGCTGGGCATTCATTCTCATCTTGGCCAGAGCCAGCAGCGCCTTGCTCTCGCTGAGATGGATCGAGTTCCAGATCCTCTGCATTTTTTCCTTGGTGGCGGAAACTTCCGCGAATGCGCCGGATACGGAATTCAATGCGTAGGCGCTAACCACCACGGGCAACACAAATCCCACCGAGATTCGGAAGGCGATCCGCTCCCAAAAGTAGATCTTGTTTTTTGATCCAACGCTTACACGCACAATAGGTCTCCGATAAACTCGTCGGCAAAGAAGCAAAGAAAGTTAAAAGAGTTCAGGCCTTAAGTTACAATTGGCTATTCCGATACAGTGGAAACTCGTGCTGAAATGATAGGTGGAAAAACGCTAACCCGGGGTAACTAATGAACATCCTTATAGTAGACGATTCCGCTACGATGAGAATGATCGTGATCAAATCACTCAGACAGGCCGGATTCGAATCCGCTACCGTGATCGAGGCATCGGGGGCGAAGGAAGCGCTCCAGAAAATCGCCGCCGGCGGCATCGACATCATGCTCAGCGACGTGAATATGCCTGACATCACCGGCATCGAGCTCGTGAAGGTGGTGAAGGCCAAGATGAAAGACCTTCCTATCGTGATGGTTACCACTGAATCCAGCCCTGAGATGAAGGAATCCATGCTTGCAGCGGGGGCAAATGGCATCATCACTAAGCCGTTTCCGCCGGAAGAACTTCAAAAAGTATTAGGCCCACTCATCAAGAAGTAATTTTTTACCGGAAGAATTCATGGAAAAACCGGTTCGCATTGTAGGCAACGAAAAGATCCGCACCTTTAATGAAAAGGTGCGGAATGGCCTCGAGCACGCCCTGAACTTCATGCTGGGCACGGAAGACTCCGCCAAGGTTCAGATCGGGGCGTTCGATGCCTTTCTGATGCCGATTGAAGCCTATATTTCCGCTTATAAAAAGAAATCCATCCTTATTAAACTCCACTCTTCGAAAGCCTACGAAGGGGAGCTCTACTGGTTTTTTGAAATGAAAACCGCCGTGGTCCTCGGAGGCCTGCTTCGCCTGTTGCCGGACGCCGCCCTTACCGAAAAGGTGAGCAAGGGCGATTTCGATGCCACCGATCAGGACGCCTTCGGCGAGGTGGGAAACCAGCTAAGCGGCATTCTGGACCGTGCCTTTCGCACTCTCACCCAGAAAGACATTCATCTCAGGATGGACTTCAATAAAAAAGTGTATCCGGACGAGGCGATTCGGGTGGAGAGCTTCCTGAATAAGGAAGAATACGTGGTTCTCCTGTGCAATATAACGATTCCCAAACAAGGCACACAAAAACTCACCCTTCTCCTTCCCCGCACACTCTACGAGGTATTGCTCAATCTCGAGATCCAGCTGGAGGGAATCAGCCCGAAGGTTGTGCTCGTAAACTCGTGGGATCCGGAGAGGGTGGAAAAGTTGCAGGCGGAGATGAACTCCCGCTATACCAAGGTGATCCCCGTGGAACGCACTGATGAGATCCTGGGCAAGCTGGAAACCCCGGGCCTGGTGGCTCTGGGAATTGATCTGAGAAGCCTAACCTTTCCGCTTACTCTTCAGGACTCCATTCTTCTCAAGCGCCTGCTCGCCAACCGAAACTTTATCAGGCTTCCCTTCTTCCTGAGCTGGGACGGCGCTACTGACGAAGGCGTGAAAGAACTGTTCAAAATGGGGCTCTCCGGGGCCACCAAGAACAAGTTGCTTACCGACTTTCCCCGCTGGGCTCATTCGTTCACTAAAGATCCCGGAAAAAAGTTCTAGCAGATTCCTAACTCGGCTTTTCCTTCTTTCTAGCCAAAAATTTATTATGGCTATGGAAAGCGCTTTGCGGGCCTTATGTGTGATCGCGGAAACCTGGGCTCACGCCCGCCTGGCGGCAAAGCCAGGAGCCAATTTAACTGCGGTGAAAACCAGCTGGGCCCATGAGATGCTCCGGCTCCTCAGGATAGAGGTAACAGTAACGGGCAAGCCCTTCTTCGGGGAACCCTTGCTGCTGATAGGAAACCATTTGAGTTACCTCGACATAACCCTTCTCATGGCCACGGTGCCCGATATCTCCTTCGTCGCCAAAAAGGAGCTGGCCAGCTGGCCTCTGTTTGGAAGCGCCGCCAGGGCCGCCGGCACTGTTTTTGTGGATAGAAACAATCTCAGCTCCCGAATGCAGGTAAGATCCCAGCTGAAAGAAGCGATGCTCACCGATAAACGGCGGCTCGCGATCTTTCCTTCAGGCACCACCTCCCTCCACGAAGACGTGCCTTGGAAACGCGGCTCGTTCCGTCTGGCGGCTGAAACCGGCACGCCTCTTCAGGCTTTTCGGATCTCCTATTCCCCGCTCAGAAAGGCTGCCTTCATCGGGCAGGACGGATTCCTTCTGCACCTTCTCCGGGCCTGCTCCGGAAAGCCTATCCGGGCCACACTGGAATTTTCTGAACCGGTGATGATCAGTGATCCGGAAGAAGCACGAAGGCACTGGCAGGAATGGACCAGGGAGGCGCTCCTTACTCCCCTGCCGGCGCCCGAAGAAGCCGGAACAGCCTAGGGCTTGCGGGGTTGATGCACTCCGAGCTTTGTGAGCTTCTGGTGCAGATGAGAGCGATCCACTCCCATCATCCTCGCCATTGAGCTGATGTTACCCCCTGCCGAGCGATAAGCCCTGGCCAGGAACTCTTTCTCCCGGCTCTCCTGCTCGTTCACGAAGCCGTCGAGGTCACTTTCCAGCTGTTCCGGCGAAGAAGCAAAACTGCGCAATGCCGATTCAGGCAGGTGCTCGAGGAGAATCTCTCCTTCGGCCGGTGCCAAAACAGCAAGCGCCTGGCAAAGATTCCTCAGCTCCCTCACATTTCCCGGCCAATGGTGAGAGAGCATCAACTTCACTACCGGCTCGGAAACCACCCGGCCCGGAAGGAAGCTCCCGAGCAGCTCCGGCAGGTCCTCCAATCGCTCTCGAAGAGGAGGAATATCCAGCCGCAGCACTCCGATCCGGAAGAAAAGATCCTCTCGAAACTGCCCATTCTTTACCAGGCTTTCGAGGTGTTGATTGGATGCCGCCACCAGGCGAAAGTCCACCGGCAGCTCCCGCCTTCCCCCCAGCCGTCTTACCTGGTTTTCCTGCAACACTCTGAGCAGGCGGCCCTGAAGGTCCAAGGGCAAGCTGTTGACCTCGTCCAGAAAAAGCGTGCCGCCCTCCGCATCCTCGAAAATCCCGGGCTTGGTTCGATCAGCACCGGTAAAAGCTCCCTTTTCGTGGCCGAAAAAGAAGGAATCAATGGTGGAGGCAGGCAAAGCCGCACAATTCACCGGCACGAAGGGCCCTGCCGGATCCCTACCCTGGCCGTGAATCGCCGCAGCCACCAGCTCTTTCCCCGTACCGGTTTCACCGGTAATCAGAACCGGCGCCATCGCAGGCGCTACCCGGGAGATCATCTTTTTCACGGCAGACATCCCCGCCCCGCCTCCAACCAGATTTTTCGCACGGCTGTTGTTTCTCGTGTGAATTTCAATCCTTTTCCAACGGCGGCGCTCCACCGCTCTTTCGAGCGCATGAACCAGCTCTCCCCTTCCGAATCCCTTGGGCAGATAATCTCCGGCGCCCCCTCGCATCGCCCCTCTCACATCCTCAAAGCGGGAGCTGGAGCTCATCACCACCAGTTCGATGCGGGGATCAAGCTCCCTCAAATGGTCGAGCAAAGCAAACCCGCTCGTAGGGCTGCCCGCATAGTGAAGATCCACCAGTGCCACTGCAAAACTCCGATTGGCGGCCATCTTCAGGGCCTCCTCCGGGCTCTTTGCGCAAGAAAGATCCCAGTTCTCGGCGTCGTTGGCCAGAGCCTTCGAAAGCAAGGCATGGATATGGGGGTCATCATCGATGGCCAGCACGGAAGTGCGCATTCCTTTAGTTTAATGCCGAAAGCACAGTACGAAAAGCCTACCTGCCCCGTGGGGGCCTCCCCACAACAAGACCGGCAGTTCCACCATTTCCAGCCGGTAAAATCGTTTGATTTCCTTCCTCCGGATTCTGGCACCGATCCTGCTCTGCGGCCGGGCGAAACACCAAACGAAAGTAAACAGGTAAGGAGGAAATATGGAATCCCCGGTGCTCTTGGAAGATGTGGCCAGCCCCTTGATGGAGGATCTTTATCCGGCTCACTGGAGCGGAATAGAAATCTGGCTGGAAGAGTGGAATCAGGGAGACCTGCCATGAGCACCTCCCTGATCACCTGCCCCAAAATCCTGAAGATCGCCAGGGCAGGCCAGACAGTTCTGATCACCGGCCGTACCGGCACCGGAAAATCCCATCTGGCCAAGGAGATGCACGAAGCTCACGCACACGCCAGCGGCCGCACCGGGAAGTTTGTGGCTATAAACCTTGCCACACTGAGCGGAAACCTGATCGAGAGCGAGCTCTTCGGCCACGAAAAAGGAGCCTTTTCCGGCGCTTTCTCCAAACGAATGGGAAAACTGGAAACAGCCAACGGAGGCACTGCTTTTCTCGACGAGATTGGAGAACTGCCTCTCCACTTGCAAACGAAACTGCTCGAGGCGCTGAACAGCCGGGTGATTTCACCTGTCGGCTCCAACCGGGAAGTCGAGCTCAACGTACGGGTGATCGCCGCCACAAACCGCGACCTTTCCGACTTGGTGAAGCGGGGGCAATTTCGTGAGGATTTATTCTACCGCTTGAATGTATTTCATCTCGAACTGAAAGGGTTGATCTCGGATCCCCAGCGGATACCCACCCTCGCCCGGGCTTTTGCCTTCGAGGCGGGAAAACGCCAGGGGAAAAAGATCCTTGGATTGAGCCCGGAATTCGTTTCTGCGCTTCGCAAGCATAGATGGCCAGGAAACATTCGGGAACTGAAAAACTGTATCGATTACGCGGTTGCCATGACCGAAGACGGAATGCTCCGGGAAAACAGCTTACCGCCTTCCATCGGAAACATTGATCTGCCGGCTCCGGAGTCCGTTCTCCCGTGCTTTCCCACCAACTACCGGGAAGCCAGGGAATGCTTCGAAAAGGTATACCTCAGGGAAGTTCTCCGCAGGTTTGAGGGGAAGATCAATCAGACGGCCAAAGAAAGCGGCCTTTCCAAAGTAACGCTGATCGAAAAAATCCGGCGTCTCGAAATCGACGTGAACCGGATCAAATACCACACCTATATCGCCCAGGAGACAAGATGAAACGCCGTATCGCTATTCCGTTTATATTCACCCTTTTCAGCCTCTGCTTTTCCGGTTGCGGCTCCATTCCGGATGATCCAAGGGAAGAGAAATCTTCCGCGGCAAGGCCAGCCACTGAATTGGATGCGAGGCGGATTCTCGTTCATTCCGAGGCCTACAAAGAAAATGAACTACTGGCAGCTGCGGGAAAGCTGGTGAACCGCGGGGAATCTCTAACCTCCCAGGAAGCCCGCCAATGCTGGATGCGTGAAGGAAATCGGATCAGAGCCCGGGAGGCCTGTGCGCTTGCCTGGTCCTCCGGATCCGAAACTCAAAGCGGGATTGAAAGGGAAAGCGAATCTCTTGAGTCGGAATTCCTGCAGAACAAATCCTGGAATCGCGGGTTAGCCCTTGCCTTCGCAAGACGACCTGGCCTGCTCTTCCGAGCAAGCATCGAAACGCTCGGTGAGATTCTGGTACTGGTTCGTAACGATCCAGTCTGGCTCCGGTCACGAATGGCATACACCTGGATCAAGGGCCACGCAAACGCCTCCCAGCCGGACCGTTCCCGCCTCTGGAATGAAGTGGCAAGGAGTAAAAAGGAAAGAAGCCCGGCCGATCTCGCCGCCCTCTGGGTGCTGGCCCGCGAACTCGGCCCTTCCCGGGAAGAAGAGCTTCTTTCAGGCTACTGCCGGCCCCGATCTCACGCTTACTCGCAAGTGAGATGCCTTCGTTTTCTTTCCGCGATTGAGGGAAAAGGAAATTTGTCCTTCAGTTCGAGAGCTATTTTTCAGCTTCGCTCGATTGAGCCGGAAGGATGGAAGCTCTTCGAACAGTCTTTCCCGGAAAAAGCGCTTCAGCTCCGCAACTACCTATAATCCAAATGAACACAGGAATCCTCCCTATGAAAATGCCGATCATTGTGCTTTTGATACTTCTGCCGCCCGCTCCCGCCTCCGCTGGCCCTCGTGATTGGGAGGGAAGCCCTCGCGGGCGTATCTGCAATATGGCCCCTGTGAACAACTGCATTCAGAGGCATGCGGAAGCCAGAGCACGCCTGCAAACACTGGTAAACTCCAATGCCCCGATAGTGGAAGAAGCATCGCGCAGAGTGCAGGAGATCTCAAATGAGATCTCCCTGCTGGAGGCGGACCGGAACAGCCTGAGGATTGAATCTCAGATGATAGAGCGGGAACTCGACTTCCTCGGAGAAGCAGTTGCGCAGCCTGCACTCGTTATTGATGGGCAGGTCTCGCTGGAAAATTACTTCGGACTCACGACCTTGGAACGCGATTGGCAGGAAAGATACCCCGCTGAGAGAAGCGGGATGCTGTCTAAAGTTTTGGCAAAAACACGGGAAAGTGAAAAGAGAATACAGGAGAGTATCGATCGCCAACTACCCGATCTTCAGGCGGCAAATAGCCGATATAAGTCAGCCCAAACCCAGAATAACAAGTGGTTAGCTGAGGCTCACGAACACGATGGCATGTGTAATGGAGGGTGCAAAATACAGCACTGCCCTACCCAAGATTAACAGGTAAAATCCTGCGGCAACCCCGCGATCCTGCTCAAGTAATAACTTCTCAAGCCTCCGCGATTCCTCTCCGAAGAGCCTTCATAAGCAGCACTGCTCTTAGGAGAAAAGATGAATAGCAAAGAACAGGCGAAACTGAAAAAAATCCTGCTCGCAGAGAGAGCCCGCCTCCTCAATACGGCAGCTACCTCGCGCAAGAATGAATTCGCCATCCAGTCTGATGATCTGGCCGATGAAGCCGATCTTACCAGTGTTGAACTTTCCCAGGGCGTGGTTTTCACCCTTCGCGAGAAGGAACAGAAGACGCTCGCCGAAATTGACGAAGCTCTCCAAAGAATGGAAGACGGCACGTACGGCTGCTGCGAAGAGTGTGACGAGCAGATCGGGGCGAAGCGACTGGAAATCTTTCCAACCGCCCGCCTGTGCATTACTCACCAGGAAGAAGTGGAAAAGAAGAAAAAGTTTTTTGCGGCCTAGGTTGGAAAAAAGTTAAAGCGAACCGCTGAGCGAATTTAAGAAAACTCTTGGAGACTCTATGGTAACGAACTACGAAGGCGAACAAATCCAGATTCCGGAAAATCTGCCGATGCTTCCGGTAAGGGATATCGTGATCTTCCCCTTCATGATCCTCCCTTTATTCGTAGGACGTGATTCCTCCATCAAAGCGGTGGAAGAGGCTCTCGCCCGGAACGACCGGTTGATCTTCCTTTCTTCCCAGAAAAACACCGCTGACGAATTCCCTCAGCCGGACGGCATCTACAGCGTGGGCACGATCGCCATGATCATGCGTATGCGAAAGCTCCCTGACGGCCGGATCAAGATCCTGGCCCAAGGCCTCACCAAGGCACGAACCCGCGATTTCACCCAGAGCGAGCCGTTCTACCGGGTAAACATCGACAAAATCGACGAAAAGATCCTCGATGGAAAAGACCTTCTCGAAGCCGAAGCCTTGATGCGCAACGTGCGCGAAAACCTGGAAAAGGTGATCTCGCTCGGCAAAGTTCTCTCTCCCGACATCCTGATGGTTCTCGACGACGTTTCCGATCCTGGCCGCCTGGCTGATCTGGTGGCCTCGAATCTGGGGCTTAAGATGAGCGAAGCTCAAGGCTTGCTCGAAACCTTCGATGCTCTGGCCCGAATCCGCAACGTGAATGAGATCCTCATGCGTGAGCTCGAAGTGCTCGCCATGCAGGCGAAGATCCGATCCCAGGCCAAAGATGAGATGACCAAATCGCAGAAGGAGTACTTCCTCCGCGAACAGATCCGCGCCATAAAGAATGAGCTCGGGGATGGTGACAACAAAGGTGAAGAGATCAACGAGCTCCGCCAGAAGGTGCTCGAAGCGAAAATGCCGGAGGAGAACGAGCAGGAGATCATAAAGCAGCTCGGCCGCCTCGAACGCATGCATCCCGATTCTTCCGAGGCATCGATCCTCCGCTCCTATCTGGAGCTCGTGGTGGATCTTCCCTGGAATAAAGCCACCGAAGACAACCTTGATCTCAAGAACGCCAAGAAAATTCTCGATGAAGACCACTTCGACCTGCAAAAGATCAAAGAGCGCTGCCTTGAGTATCTGGCCGTGCGCAAGCTCAACAAGAGCATGAAAGGCCCGATCCTTTGCTTCTCCGGCCCTCCCGGCGTGGGTAAAACCTCCCTGGGTCGCTCGATCGCCAGAGCCCTCGGCCGTGAATTCCTGCGAGTTTCCCTAGGCGGCGTGAAAGATGAAGCTGAGATCCGCGGCCACCGCCGCACCTACGTAGGCGCCATGCCCGGAAAGATCATCCAGGGCCTGAAGCAGGTGAAATCGAAGAACCCGATCATCATGCTCGACGAGATCGACAAGCTCGGCAACGATTTCCGCGGAGACCCCTCCTCGGCTCTGCTTGAAGTTCTCGATCCGGAACAAAACAACACCTTCCGCGATCACTACCTGAACCTTCCCTTTGATCTCTCAAACGTGATGTTCCTCGCCACGGCAAACGTGCTCGAGACCATCCCTCCGGCCCTTCGCGATCGTATGGAGATCATCCAGCTCTCCGGATATACGGAAGACGAAAAGCTCAAGATCTCGAAGCAGTATCTCCTGCCCAAGCAGATCAAGGAGAACGGGATCAACGACAAGCAGATCGAAGTGAGCGACGATAGCCTTCAGTTCACTATCGAGCACTACACTCGCGAAGCCGGCCTCCGGAATCTCGAGCGCTTGATCGGCACTCTCTGCCGCAAGGTGGCCCGCAAGGTGGCCGAGGGCGAAAAAGAGAAGTGCAAAGTTACTCCGGAAATGGTGCAGAAGTTCCTCGGGCCCCAGGTTTACACCCGGGAAGACCAGCAGGACCGTGACGAGGTGGGAATTTCCACCGGCCTCGCCTGGACCCAAGCCGGCGGAGAAATCCTTTACATCGAGACGTCCATGAGCAAGGGCAAAGGCGGGGTAACCCTCACCGGCCAGATGGGCGACGTGATGAAGGAGAGCGCCAGCACGGCCTGGAGCTACATCCGCGGCAACGGCCACCGCTACGGCGTGGACGACAAAGCCTGCCTCGAGCACGATGTGCACATGCACATTCCTGCAGGAGCGATTCCGAAAGACGGCCCCTCGGCCGGTATCGCGATGGCCACCGCTATCGTGAGCCGCCTCACCGATAACCCGGTGCGCAGGGATGTGGCCATGACCGGTGAGATGACCCTTACCGGAAAGGTGCTGCCGATCGGCGGACTGAAGGAGAAAGCTCTCGCGGCCATGCGCCACGGTATCACCAAGATCATCATCCCTTGGAAGAACCAGAAGGATCTTGAAGATATCGATGAGGAATACCGCAAGAAACTCGACTTCATCCCGGTGAAGCATATTGACGAAGTTCTGCAGTTCGCCCTCGCGAAAACGGCCGGGCCCACGTCGAAAAAGGAAAAGAAGAGCTCCGGCGGAACCGGCGGAAAGAGCCGCGACCGGATGAGCGCTTCCGAACGGGCGGCCTAGAGCAGCTGCCTGGCATTTGAAAGACGCCTGCTTCCCTCATCAGGAACGCAGGCGTTTTTCATTATTTGTGCTTCAGCGCTCTTTCATCGAGAATGACAAAAGCGGAACGGGGTTCGGCACGCAATCTCAGATTCCCCGCCTTGTCCGCGGCGGTGCATCTCAGCGAGCAGGCGGTCGAAATCAGCCATGGTGCCGTACTCGGAATGGATGTCCTGGTAGTTGGAAATATCGTAGCCGTTATCGTCCTGAGGGCTTTTGAACATCGGGCAAAGCCAGATCACGCTGGCCCCCAGGCTCTGAATATGGTCCAGGCGCGATAAGAGCCCAGGCAGATCCCCCACCCCATCTCCATTCGAGTCCTGGAAGCTTCGGGGGTAAACCTGGTAGGCAATGGCCTCTTTCCACCATTTTCGGGCTTCGCTCATCGTTTCAGCACACTACACCAACTCTTCTCTGCTGCAACACGGCGCCGGATAGCCGGGATTCAAGCCTGGTGCTATAGTGATCCAATCGTGGTCCCTGACAGTTTTCCTCTCCTACCTATCGTTTTCCTCGTTGGAATCTCCGGCTTCTTTTCCTGCACCGAAACGGCTCTCTTCAGCCTGAGCCGTTTTCAGCTTCGCCAGCTCCGGCAAGCCAGCAAAGACAGATTCGCGAAGATCCGATTTCTTCTCGACCGGCCTGCGGCCCTAGTGGCCACGGCACTCCTGGGCAACGAGCTTTCCAACGTTTTGCTTTCGCATTTCACCGCCAGCTTTTACGGAGGCCTTCAACTGCACGCGTGGCAGGTGACGCTGATCAACCTCCTCACGGTGATGCCGATCATCGTGATCCTAGGTGAAATCACCCCCAAGGTGGTGGGCGCGAAAGCGAATCTCTCCGTGCTCCGCTTCTGCCTGGCCCCGTTCTGGTGGTTCTACCGGCTCTCTTTTCCCGTGCGATTCCTGCTGGAACATTTCGTGATCTTCCTTACCAAACCGATCCGCAAGCGGCAGCCGGTGAAGGCGGAAACGGTGAAGGAGGAGGATATCCGCCTCCTGCTCGACGAAGGAAAGAAAAAGGGCGCGATCCATAGCGTGGAGCAGGACATTATCGAGAACCTGTTCGAGATCGATGACGACAAAGTGATCGAGATCGCCACGCCTCTCCATGAGTATTTCCGCGTGCACCAGGATGAAAGCCCCAAAGCCGTGATCGACAAGCTGAAGCGGAACTTCCTGCCCCGGGTGCCGGTGGTAGCCGACGATCCCACCCGCGTGGTGGGAATTCTCTACGCCAAAGACCTGCTGAACTTCATCAACCGGGACGAGCAGGAAATGCGGGTGAGGGATCTGATGAAAGATCCTCTGCTCGTGGAACCCAGCATGAAGGTGGAAGTGCTCTTCCGCCGTTTTCGCCAGCTGAAACGCCATATCGCCGTGATCGAAGACAAACACGGGCGCGCCCTCGGCGTGGTGACCATGGAAGACATCCTGGAACAGATGTTCGGCGAACTTTGGGAGGACCATTAAAATGAGCTTCCTCCTTCTTGCCCTTACCGCGCTTTGCATCCTGCTCACCGCTTGCTTTACCGCGGCGGAAACGGCTTTGATCAGTTCCGACCGCGTATATCTGAGCAAACGGAAAAAGGCGGGATCCCGGCCTGCGGCCTTGGCCCTCCAGCATCTGGAGAACGTGGATTACCTGCTTTCCACCACCCAGTTCGGAGCCAACCTTTTCATCGCGGGAGCCACCACTCTGGCAACGCTCTTCGTGAAACTCACCATGGCAGACAACGAGCTTCTGGTGTTTGCCGTCTTCGCCCCCACCATGCTTGTTTTCTCCGACAGCCTTCCGAAGGTGGTGGGACGGGCATTTCCCGAGTCCGTGGCACAGATCGCCGCTCTTCCCCTGTGGATTTTCGGCCGGGCGTTCTCGCCCGTGCTCGCGCTCCTCTCGCTCTACACCAACCGCCTTTCCCGTATCGTGGGCTTGGGCCGCCAGGACGCCATCAGCCGCCGGAGAAAAACCCGGGAAGAGCTCCACGCCCTGCTGTCGGAGTCTGATTCCGATTCCGAGATCCGCCTGGGCCATAAGCGCATGATCCGGAGGATCCTGGATTTCTCCCAGCAGAACGTGAAGAAGGTGATGCTTCCGTTCGTGAACGTGGATGCGATCGAGAAAGACGCCACCGTGCAGGAAGCCATTGACCTCTTCGAGACCCTGCGACATTCCCGCCTGCCTGTGTACGAGGAAAGGATCGACAATATCGTGGGGATCCTCCATTTCCCCGATATGTTCCAGTGCCGGGATCCGGACTCGGAGAAAGTTTCGCGCTATATGAGGCCTGCTCTCTTCGTGCCTGAGATCCAGCAGCTCGAAACCCTCACCCACGAGATGAAGGAAGCCGAAATGGCCATCGTGGTGGATGAGTACGGGGGCGCCGTGGGCGTGGTTACGCGCGAAGACGTGCTCGAGGAGATCGTGGGCGACATCTCCGACGAATGGGACGAAAACGTACTGGGAGTGACCGAGATCAGCCAGGACTCCTACCTCGTGCACGTGAACATGGGCGTGAACGAAGTGAACGAGAAGCTGGGCATTCAGGTGCCCAAGGGCGACTACGAAACCCTTTCCGGCTTCCTGTTGCAGCAATTCAACCGCATTCCCGCCGCTGGCGACGAGCTATACTTTGCCAACTTCAAAGTGAAAGTGCACAGAGCCAGCGAGAAAGCGATCGAAACCGTGATCATCACCGTGCATCGCACAGACGAAGAGGATGGCTCGGAACACGATGAGGAGCGCCGATGAGTTCCGTAATGCTGGTGAGCGAGGACAAAGAACTGGCCAAGATGGTGAAAGAGGCCCTCAGAGATACCGGGGCAAGGCTGGTAGCGGTTTGCGGCACCACACACGAGGCCAGGGATTCGTTTCAGCAGCACGCCCCCTCCCTGGTGATAGTGGAAACTTTTCTGCCGGAGAGCTCAGGCCTCGAGATCCTGCCGGCACTGAAGAGAATGAACGAGAAGTGCCTGTTCATTATGCTCTCCCGCCTGAGAAACCGGTCAATGATAGAGCGCGCCTTCCGGCAAGGGGCTCATGACGTGTTTACCTTTCCCCTTTGCCAGGATTCGCTGCGCAACACCTTGCTCCACCGGCTTTTTGAGGAAAGTCCGATGGAAGAGGAAGAGCTAGCCAGCTCGAAAGCGCAAACGGCAAAACCGGCGCCAAAGGCTTAACACCTTGGCCGGCTTTGCCGGGTAATGGGCGGTACAGCTTGCAGCTCAACCGCTGATTTTCGTGAATACTACGGGGCTTACTGGCCGGAGCGAACGGTGCCTACGGCGCCGTCTGCTTCACGCTGCTTGGACTCGTGAACATCCGCCGAGGAAATGTGGCGCTTCACGATCTTACCCGTGGTCTCGCAAACGAAGGATCCGGAGCTCACTTCATCGGTGGAAGTGGCTCGGCCCAGTTCGGCTCGCGCCACATGGGTGACCGATACGAGGGTCAGGGCTACCAGAGCAATCAACTTGAACGACTTCATACTCATCTACCTCACACAACTGAAAGCTTGCTTTGCTTCCACGGAACACTAACGCCTTAGACATTGCAAGCGGCCTGCCAATCACCCACAACTCATGCCCTCTCGTTACATATCAATAACTTATATTTTTATCCCCTATAGAGAAGACCGTTTCCATTCGAAGAGGGCTGCCCATTTTTTTTACAGTGGTCACGAAACAGACAACGCAAGTGCATGAGCAGGAAGGGTTTTTCGGGATAAGCAGGAGGAAAGGACGCGGCTGACAGGGGTGTAAAGAAAGTGAGCAGCGGAAGGGAAAGAGCGGCTCACAGGCCCAGACGAAAGACGAAAAACAAAAGTTCAGAAAAGCGCGGAGCGCTTCCCTGAACTTTTTCAAGTGCGAATGGATGTAAGCGGATTACTGAGCAGGACGGCTGTTGGCCCGCTCACTGTCTTCCGTGCGAGGGGTCATGGGAGCCTCGGCACCGGCAGAGCGGCTGCGCTTGAGCTGATCCTGGATAGACTGGATCACCTTAGAGCAATCAACGCGGGATTCTTTGTGGCGACCAACGTCTGCATTGGCATTCAGGCTTACGAATCCGAACATCATCATCAACACTGCGAGCTTCTTCATAACTAACTCCATTCACTACTGTGGCTACGTATCGTCTTAGCAAGAGCAATCAGCGTGCCATCTCGCCGGAGGCGGGAAAACCTTGATTTACAAGCCTCTTTCCCGACTGTCTACTCATCCCCCTGTATCAAGTCTGAACAAACTGTCTAGTTCGTTTACAGCCCAGGACTGGCGCCCTGCCTTTATATCGGCTGAATACCCGCAGGCTTGATGATCTCGAGAAGGTTCTGGAAAGCAGCGGCCACCGAAATCGCGATCTGGCGGCCCCCCTTGCTCTTCACGTCCTTGATCTGGCCGGCCTTATCGTAGGTAACCTGGATCGAACCAACCCCCTCCTGCACAATCTCCGTAGGCTTGGTGCTGGCGGAGTACTTGAATACGATCTTCCTCTTGTCCTGATCCACCATGGAAGCGATCCGGCCGGCATTGTCGTAATGCAGAACCACGCCTTTGCCATCGGCCCTGGCCTTGACCAGCTGCCCGTTTTTCTCTTCGTAGGTGAACTCGGAGGTACGGGTGCTATTGGCCTGCTTGTCACGCACCACCACTTTGGTGATTTTTCCATGAAATTTGGGGTGATAAACCCACTGCACGTTTTCCGAAGGGCTGTCTTTTTCCTTGGGAAGGCCGTTACCAGGATAATATTCGAACTTGGTGGTGCCGCCTTCGGCCGTGATCTGCAGAGGCTGACCGCAGCACTCATTATAGATGGTTTCGGTTTTCTCATCGTCCACCAGGGAGATCAGCTTGTACTTATACTGAGAACCATCCGCCCGCTTCTTGTAGAAGTACTCGTAAGAGGTGGTGGATTTCCTGCCGCTCGTATAGGTGTTTTTCACCGTGGTCTTGAAGTGGCCGTCTTTGTCTTTGGGATCCTGCCAGTAATCGTATTCCACCAGCACCCCGCTCACCTGCTTCACGCTCTTCACGCCGCCCTGGCCATCGCTCGTGGCGCTCCAGTAGGCGATCTCCTCGAACTCCTGATCCGCCTTCCCGTTCTTGGGGTTTCCGATACGGGTAAGGTTATGGAGGGAATCATATTGATAGGAGTAGATTCCGCCTGCCGTATCTCGTGACCGGATGAGATCGCCCCGCCCGCACTTTTTGGCGGAATTGAACGCCACGCCTCCGGTTTCACAATAGGAGTAAGAGGCCTTGTTGCCGCGCTTGTCACTCACCTCCACCACTTTGCCGAGATCGTTATATTTGAAGCGGATCAGCTGGCTGGCTTTGTCGCTCACCGATTCCAGCTGGCCTTTCTTGTTATATTCGTAAAAGATCTGCACCTTTCGCACGGGATCCGCCACCCGCCCGAGCTTGAACACGCCCTTGAGGATCCGGCGCTTGGAGGGATCCACGCCTTGGTCGGCCACGTTCACCTTCTGGTTGAAAAGCTCGCGCTTTCCATCGCCGAACTCGCGCACGAACCCGATCTTCTCCACCTTTACGGTTTGCTTATCGCCCCGCTGGGAGGAGTAAAGCACGGTGCCGATCGGCAGCTCGGGGAAAACTCCCAGCGTGCGGCTGATCTCATCACGTTCGTTGGCATCGTTCAGAAGCTTTTCCTTCAGGTCGCTGGCCTTCAGGCCAGTGCCTTTTTCCTTCGCCATATAGGCGGCCACCAGGCGATCTACCTGCTTGGTGAGCTCCGCCTTGGAAAACTCCCGCGGAGAAAACCTGGTCTTCTCGCCACCCCCGCTTTCCTGAATCACCACGGATCCATCGGCGCTCGGAAGAAGGAAGGCTTCGAAATCCGATCCCCAGCCGAATCCGAAGATACCGTCGAACTGGGAACGGGAGTTATAGGTGCGCTGCACCTTCAGCTGGAAAGTGTTTACGGGGGCATCGTGCTCCAGATCCGTGAATCCGGTAAAGTAATTCCCGTTACCCACAGCCACCAGTGCTTCCGCGGAGGGCGCTGCCGCTACGAGGGCGAGAGGAAAAATCCAGGGACTTCTAAAAAGCTTCATCTTCGGAACTCCTGAGAATACGAAACCAGAATCAGAGGAAAATTATACTTTGATCTGAACAACCTTATAAATCATTATCACGCCCAGCACCCAGAAGGTGAATGCGACCGCAAGCAATACCCAGCCGAGAGGCTCGGTGAACATCGGCATGAGAAACCCTTCGTCGGAAAAATAGAACATCGCCATGAGCGCAAAGGGCATGGATGCCACGATGGCTCCCTGAGCCAGGTTCTGCCTCATCATCGCGGAGATCTTTTTCTCCACTTTGATCCGCTCCCGGATAACGCCCACGATGGTCTCGAACGTTTCGGCGAGGTTACCGCCCGTTTCCTTGAGAATCACCACGGACGTAACGAACATATTCACGTCTTCCGAGCCGATTCTCTTGGAGAGATTCTGGAAAGCCTCCTCCACGGAGATACCCAGCTGCTGCTGCTTGAGCACGTAATCCATTTCCTGGGAGAAGGGATTCGGCATCTCTCGCTTCACCATCCCGATCGCCTGCACGATCGAAAGACCCGATTTCAGGCCGTTCGCCATCAGGCCGAGGCCATCCACCATCTGCGTGTTAAACGTTTCCACGCGGGTGTTGAACATATTGTCCACGATAGCCTTGGGTACGAACCACATCGCCACAGCCACCACGAAAAAAAGAACGCTGGCGGGAATCAAATGCGGCATCACCAGCCAGAACACCACCACGGCGGGAAGCACGGAGGTGGCTACCATCACGGCGAGCACTTTATTGGGCTCCACCTCGTAGAACATCAACCCGAGCTTCTCCACGATATAGTCCCGCGTGCCGATCGACTGCCATCGCAACCACTCGAGAAAGCGGTTGGCGTTGGTGTAGGCCACGATGAAAACCATGAAGCCTACAGCGAGGGAAATGGTTAAGGCGTTGAATATCTCTGTCATCGCATCCTCACTTCGTGCTGAAAAGGGAACGCGGGATCTTCAGGCCCTTGGCCTCGATCTGCTCCACGAACTTGGGGATAAAACCGGTAGCCACGTACTTGCCGAGCACCTTTCGGCGTTTATCGAGGCCTTCCTGCTTGTAGACGAACACATCCTGCAGGGAAACGATATCCCCCTGCATGCCCACCACCTCGGTGATATAGGTGATCTTACGGGATCCGTCGGAGAGGCGCGTTTGCTGCACGATAAGATGCACTGCCGCGGCGGTCTGCTCCCGGATCGCCTTCGCGGGCAACGCCATACCGGCCATGAGGCAAAGCGTTTCGAGACGGGCAATGCAGTCACGGGGCGTGTTCGCGTGCACCGTGGTGAGCGATCCATCGTGGCCGGTGTTCATCGCCTGAAGCATGTCGAGCGCCTCACCCGCACGGCACTCGCCCACGATGATGCGGTCGGGGCGCATACGCAGCGTTTGCCTCACGAGATCGCGGATCGTAACCTCGCCCTCACCCTCGATGTTTTTCGGGCGAGTTTCGAGGCGAACCACGTGCTCCTGGGCGAGCTGGAGCTCCGCGGAATCCTCCACCGTGATGATGCGCTCGGTGGCGGGAATGAAGTTGGAAAGCACGTTTAGCAAGGTTGTTTTACCTGAACCGGTGCCTCCGCTCACCACGATATTGAGGCGGCTCTCGATGCAGAGGCGGAGGAAATCGGCGATCTCCTGGGTCATGGAACCGTATTTCACGAGATCCTGCCAGGTCATGCGGAACTTGGGGAATTTCCGGATCGTGAGCGTGGGGCCCCGGATCGCGAGCGGCGGGATGATGGCGTGCACCCGGGAGCCGTCGGGTAGGCGGGCGTCCACGTAAGGGCTCTTCTCGTCGATGCGCCGGCCAAGAGGCATCACGATACGCTCGATCACGTTCATGAGCTGCTGATTGGAGGAGAATACCGTTTTGGAAAGCTGGGGCTTTCCGGCCTTTTCCATATAAATCTGGGTGGAGCTGTTCACCATGATCTCGGTCACGGCATCATCGGCGAGCAAATCCTCAAGAGGCCCGAAGCCGAGAGCTTCGTCCAGAATTTCTTTCACCAACTGCTGGAGATCATCGCGGGTGGGAGCCACGGAGGCGGTGTCTTCCTGGTTCAGAATTTCCACCACGGCCGCACGGCATTTTTCCCGGAGCGCTTTCAGGCCGCCCTGCCCGCCTCCTTCTTTCTTGAAATCGATCTTCTCCACCAGCTCTTTGTGCACACGAAGCTTGAGGGAGTTCCAGGGATCCACCACCACGGCCACTTGGCCGGGGATCCGGGGTGCATCAGGCTCCTTGGAGGCCGTGGCTGCCTTTCCCTGTCCGGCCATCAACGACTGGCCACCTACGGCCTTTTGAGAGGCCTGGATCTGCGCGCGCGAAGGCTTTTTCAGCTGAGATAGCTTTTGCAGCAACTGCCCCTGCTGCATCTTGCGCACCATCTCGTGGATGGCGCGGGTGGAAGGCGCAGAGGGAGCCGCCAGCACCAACGGTTTGCCGGCGGTGAGGGCCGCGCCGTGAGAGGCGGCGTCTTCCGGGATGGCGGCGTAAACGGCTTTTCCCAAGGTGCGCTGGATAGTAGCCGGCGCCACAGCTGCGTTCTGGGTAAAACGGTTCAGTACCACCTCAATCATCTCGAGAGGGAACAGCTGTTCCACCATCTCGTTCATGATCCGCTTCGTTTGGTGCATCACGAGAATATCGGGATTGGTAACGAGAAGGATCAGGGTGGAAAACTCCATCGCCTTGATGGCGTAAGCATCCAGCGTGGAGCCGCAATCGATCACGGTGAGAGGATAAACGTTGGGCATCGCTTTATAGAGCTTGCCCAGCCCATCAGGGCTGATGCCCTTGGCGGCGGCCACCGTGGGAGGCGCGCATAGGTAGTGCAGGCCGGACGGATGCTGAGCGGCGATCTTGATCATTGAAGGCTGATCATAGGAGCCGGTGTGCTGCATGGCTTCGAGAAGGCCACGGGCGGGACGCAAGCCGAGAATAAGCCCCTGATCGCCGCAGGCGGAAAAATCCTGGTCCACCAGAAGAGGCTTCAGGTTGAATTCCTTCATGAAGGCGAGCGCCAAGTTGGCCGCGAAAACGCTCTTGCCTACGCCGCCTTTGCCGCCGATCACTGAAATTACAAATCCCGCCATCCTTGGCCTCCAGCTAAGCCTCCAAAGAAAGAGGCGCCGGGATGCGGGCTAGCGAATCACGCGGCGTCTTTTCTTAGTACTATTATTGAGGATTTTCGCCTTTATGTCAGCCGTTCCTTCGGCGGCATCGTCCACAATTTTCGGCGTGATGAAAACAACGAACTGGCTCTTGTTTGAGTTGAACGCTTTCGACCGGAGCAGTGTAAAGATCGGGTTTCCTCCGGCATTTCCCGCCTGCTCTGGATCCTTATCCACGGTTTTCGAGGTATTACTGGTGATCAACCCGCCCAAAGCTGCGGAATCACCGGACTTCAGGATGATGGTATTTCCAGTGGAAGTGGAGAGCACCCTCGGCCTGCCTCCGGCTCCGTTACCCACTACCGTATTGAATCGGACCTTGGCGTCCACCAGGCGAATTTTGTTGTCACCGATGATATGAGGCTCCACGGAAACCACGATGCCCTGCTTCGCCGCTTCCGTTACCGGCACTCCGTTTACGATGGCGCTCACGTAGGGAATCTCCTCGTCCCGCACCAACTCCACCTTCACGCCGTCTTCAGTAAGCTGCACGGTGGAAAACAAGATGCGGGAAAAACCGCCGTTAGCTCCGCTCTGAAGTTTCGGCAATAAGTTGGATATCGTGCCCGTGAAAGATCCATTCGTGGACTGCGCAGCCGTACCGCCCGTGGAGCTCTGCCCGATCGTGATGCCCGCCCCTTCGCTGAGGAAAGGCACCCATTTGAAGAACGAAGCCTTCAAGTACTCCTTCCCGATCTCCACGAAGTGATAAGTTACGCGGATCATCTTCGGCGTGGGCGAAGGAGGGGGCTCCTCCACCTGAATCATATTGCGGATGGAGTACTTCTTGGCGCCGAGGGAAAGTACGTTATCGCGCAGGGCGGGGCTGCCCATCATCTCGGGAAGGTATGTTTGAGCGATGGTTTCCGCTCTCTGCAGATCGGAAGTGGAATCCACCTTGCCAAAGAGAAAAAATGTATCGTTGATGATCCTCACAGTAACGTTCACGCCGCCGGGATCCTCGTTGATCTCTTTCTGCATCCGGCGCGCGATCGCATCACGGGAAATCTTGGAGAGGGTCACGAGGTTCATCACCACGTCTTTATAGGCATCGCCCACCTGGATAATGCGGTCGAGATCACGGGGCACAATCAGCTCCCCGTCGATCACGATTTTATCATCCACGGCCTCAATGGAGATCCCCTCGATGTCCTGCAGCAGGCGGCGGATCGTGAGCACTTTATTGGATAGATCCCCCATGATCACGTTGTAAATCAGCTTACGGGCGATCTTGCCGTTCTCCTGGGAAATGATCACGGAGCTGGATCCCTTTTTCAAAGGGACCACCTTCAGCTGCCGCGCGGAATTTCCCTGCTGCACCTCCAGGATCGCTTTATTACCCACGGTGGGATTGGGAGCCGGAGTGAAATCAAACTCGAGGATATCGATGGTGCCCACAGCAACTGTGCGAACGTCGTCGTCGCTCGTGGCGGCGGAAGAAACCGAGGCCGAAGGGCCGAGAGTATCACTCGTGGTGCCTCCTCCGGCGGGTTCCTCCGGAAACGCCATCCGGCCCGGCAGGGCGAGGGTGAAAAACAGCAAGAGAAAGGCGAAGCGCCGCCTCCCTGCTGCGGCCCCCTTGCCGCCACTTCCCTTCCTCCGCGAGAATGCCATCAGGAGAATCGTACCAGATAGCGGATAGCTGATCCAAGCCCATTAGGCAAAGCCGTTAGCGTGTAAATCGGTTTAGCGAGACTGAGGAAGCGTTGCGCTCGGCCCGCGAGGCTGGGCACCCTGGCCCACGTTTCCGCCATCTTTGCCCATGAGATCTTTCATCATGGTTTTGCCGAGCTCTTCTTTCACGTTGTCGTCGTTGTTACGGAGCGAAATGTAAATGTCGAGGTTCTTGGTGGCGTAGTAAAGCGTTTGTGCCTGGAAAGGATCCACCTCGAGGGTGATATTCGAGAAGCCCTGGTATTCGGAGAGCCTCACCTTTGTCTTGTTATCCGGCTTGAAGGGATCACCTTCCAGAATTCCGGGAGCCGAGTTGGTAACGAACTTTCCGGTAGCCAGCACCAGCACGTCCTGAAGGATAGTACGGCTTTCGAGGAACAGCTTGTTACCTGAGCCTGAGGGATCGATGGTGGCCAGCACGTCGATGCGGTCACCGGGCTTCAGCAGCTTTGCCACACCGGTGTTTTCGTCGATCCGGATGGTCATGGCGCGTTTTCCCACGGCGATCTGCCGTGCCAGGCCAGTACGCGCTCCGAGCTGGGTAACCTTGGTTCTGGTGATCTGCTCCCCTTCGTTGATGGGAGCGATGGCAAGCGCGCTCTTGAAATCGTTGATGGTGGAGGATGTTCCCGGCTGCACGAATTTCGAGGGCACGTTCACGAGGGTGAGGTTGGATTCATCGAGAATATCGAGCTCACCGATATTCTTCTTCGCCACTACAACGGCCTTCTCCGTGCCATACTGCTTTTTGAACTCTTCTTCCGTGGCGCTCACGTAGGAATAGACCATCGATACCGCGAGGATGGCAACGATGAACGATATCGTGAAAGCCCGGTTGTTCATGGTCCCCCTGAAACCCTTCGAGCGGCGAAATCTGCTGCTCCCCTAAGAAATAAATCGGCTTTTTCACGCGATAACTTCAGAAAATTGCGCGGCCGGGGGGGGTGTATCCTGGCGGATACTATTCGTGCTCGGTGGCGCAGAAATCGGAAAGGCCTCCGCCGGCCGTTTTCTTCCGGTGGGTGCAGATCCCGAATACGGTGCGCACCCTTACACGCTGGCGGGCACTGTTCGCCGTGGGCTCGCCGGGTTCATCGTTCATGCCCTTCTTGAGCTTGGGAGAAGGCCCCACGCCGAGCATTTCGGTGGGCGCCGGAGGCCGCCCCTCTCCCTGCACCACCTCATCGCTTACCCCGATGTAAAAATGAGAACGACGGGTTTGGGCGAATTCCGAATAGATCGGGCCGGAGCGGTGATTGAAGAGCTTCAGGAAGAGCTGGCTTCTCGTATGCTTCTGCCCCACGATGCTTTTATTGATCGCCAGGCTCACATGCACCAGATACCAAACGAACATCAGCACGATCGGAAGCAGGAGAATGAACTCGATCAGAGCCTGCCCCCTCTCCTTCTGCCTGCGATCCGCCGGTTTCTTAGCAGCCATTGTCTACAATGAAATCCTGATTATCGCCCCGGTTGATTCCAGTGCTGGTGGAGAGACGATGCATCTCGGAAAGGCACTCGTCTACACTTGGCTCCCGGCCGAGCCAGGCATCGGAGGTAAAAGGGATCATGCCTTTCCAGGTGATGGCGCGGCCTTTGTTATCGCCCTGCCCCGGTTTGATGGTCTGGCCTTTGCCATTGTCCGCCACCATTTTGGAGATCGGCAGAAGAAACAACTTCATGTTGAAGTTGTACTGCACGCCTTCCGCCCAGGAGAACAAACGGGAATGCTCTTTCCCTATGGCCTCCGGATGCATTCCCACCATCGCGCCGGGCACCGGCTCGGCTCCGGTGGTGTCGCGGTCTCCCCCGCCCCTGTTGGGCGAAAGGAACGGAAAGGGGTCTTTTCCCCCCACTTTCAGCATCTGGCCAAGCACGGCGCCAGCAGCCTCATACTGATCCGCCTTCACCACTCCGCCCGCCATATAGGCACGAGCGGCCATATAGGTGGCATAGTGGGTGTAGTGCCCCCAGGCGATTCCCCAGGAAACCTGTACGAAAAGAAACATGATCGTGGCGATCATCGAGAACACGATCACGAATTCCACGATCACCTGCCCCTCCTCGCCTTTCTTTCTCTTTTTCAAATTAAGCCGCTGCATGATCATTCACCGGTGGGCTGGAAGAGACGGAAGGTTTGGCCCTCGTTGGGGCGGGAGATTTGAATATGCAGGCGAGGAGTTCCTTCATCCCAGCCCTGCGCGCCCGGATGGCCGTATTTGTAGTTATAGGTGATGTGGCGCACGAGAGGCTCAGTTACGTTTTTGTAGAAAAAATTGCTCTCTTTCATCAGCTTGAGCACCAGAAGCACGGCGCTTACGATCACCGCAAGCACGAGCATATACTCCACCACGCTCTGGCCCTTCTGGTTCCGTAGCAGGGATCTTCTTCTCCGCCGCAGAAGGTTCATGGAATTCTCCCGGTGTGACGAAGGAAAACCACCGCCGCCACGGAACCGGCAATACAGATTCCGAAAGCAAATTTCCGCTTTTCATCCACCTTGAGTTTTTCCACCACAAGGCCAGGCACAAGGAGCGACCGAAGAAAGCTGTATCCGTTTCTCGCCACCGCAATCAGGCGTCCCCTGAAAATCACTTCCACCAAGGCATAAGCCGCGCCGATCACAACGGCCCCAACTGCCACATGAAGCGCCATCCTCCAGCCGAGCCAGGCGCCCACAGCCATCTGCAGCTTCACATCGCCCGCCCCCATATGGCCGAGAAGATAAATGGGAAAAAAAAGCGCGAAGCCCAGGAGGAATCCGAGAATGCCATCCAGCGCGCCTCCCCATCCCGCCAGCCAAAGCTGGGCCGCTATTCCCATGAGTAAGGCAGGAAAGGTGAGCCAGTTCGGGATCCGGCGGGTGAGAAGATCGTGAACCCCGCCGAATACGGAAATGGCGAAAGCGGCGCTGGAAAGAGTGCCGTTCAATTGCTCCATCGATCCGTTCCAGCATAAGGATCCAGGGAGAGGCGTCCGTTGCTCCCCCCCACTTTGGTGCCGCTCTTCAGGTTCTGCTCGAGAAAGGAACCAAGCCGCAGCATGGTGTTTTCGAGCACGCTTTTGAAGCCCCATTTTGCATTGAAGAAAACCTGATGCGTGAATACGAAAGCGATCAGGAGCACCAGCACGTATTCCAGAATTGCCTGGCCGCCTTGCCCGCGGAGGCCCGGCCTGCGCAGGCGCATCGCCAGACGCTTTAAAATGCGACGGGAAAGGAGACCTGTTCCGGTTGGCTCATCCATAAGCACCCCTGGATCAGGTTATCCCAAGGGGGGAAAAAAAGAATCCTGCTGCCGGGTAGGCGCAGGATTCTCTCTGCTCATCTTCGGTGTGCGGTTACTCGAAGTCTTTCACCGCTTCGTTGGTGGCACCGTCGAGCTGGCCGAAGAGCTTGTTGATGATCGCGAGCAGTTTCTTGCGGAACTGCATGAAGATGGTCACGATCACGGCGAGAATGAGAATATATTCGGTCGTGGTCTGCCCCGACTCGTCTTTCAGAAACTGATTTAAGGTCACTAGTTTCTTCATAATCATTCTCAAGCCCCTGGTCTTAAGCTCTTGTTCGGTCTTAAGTGCCAGTAGCTTTAGGCCTTATTAGTCCTTATCTACTAGTTTAAACCCCTGAGCGATCAAGTCAAGTAATGGCAGATAATAATTAAGCCTCAACCAATGGTAATGTTTAGTGTTTTTATTTTTAAGGGCCGAAAGCCCCTGTATCCGAGGAGAGACCCTGCCCTATCCGAGAGCTTCCACTACCACAGCGGCCTGATTCCAGGGCCCCGGGCTTTCGGGGGTGCCCACGGCATATGCGGCCACTTCTCCCAGTTCGCCTCCCGCGGGCCGGAGAGCGAGCTGGGAAGAAAGCTCTGCCAGGTAGCCGTCTCTTTCCCAATAAAGGCCGCTGCTGAAGAGAAAAATCAGGTCGCCCGCATCGAGAAGAAAGGACCTCGATTCGAGCTGAATCTCTTTGCCCAGGCCCAGCGCCTGATCGGGAATGAGGGCATCCTCGGCCCGTCGGCGCGGGGAGGCCTGAGGAGTAAGAAGAGGAACCCAAAGCCCCTGCCGGAACAATAGCGCGGAACAGGAGCCGCACCCTGTAAGGGCGAGCTCGTTCCCGTTTCGCAAAGTGGCCGCAATGAGTGAGCTGCCGCCCTTGGCACTCCCGGATCGCTTCTCGTTCCATTGAAGCAGCTTTTTCTGGGCGGAAAGGAACACCTCTCTTTGCTTCAGCAGAAGCGGAGAGATCGTAGCCCCTTCGACAGGAGCCGCAGGCGCTTTTGGTTCACGCCATTCATTCAAACAGAGCTTGGCTGCGATATCCCCGTTTCCCTTCCCTCCGAAACCATCCGCCAGCACGAAGTTTCCCTCGGAGGGATTCACGAAGTATCCGTCTTCCTGCACCGGCCAGGTTCCACGAGAAGCGGCGGCGCCATAGGCAAAAGTCTTCTTCATGGGCTCAACCTCCTCCGCTCTTTTCCGGCGTGAACGCCTGGAAGCGAACCAGCTTCCTGCGGCACTTGGCCCGGTAATCCTGGTTAGGGGAAACATTATCGCTCTCTGGCGAGGTATGCAGGCACTTCTCGTATTTCTCGCGGGCTTCCTGCAGATCGCTCACGCTTTCCGCCAAAATCGCTTCGTTGTAGAAACGCATGGCCCGGAGCACAAGCACTTGCCGGATATCAGCCAGGCCTACCCGCGCTTCCTGATTGGTGCCATCGATCTTGAGAACCTCGAGGTATGCGTTCTTCGCCTTTACCAGATCCCCGCCCTCTCCCCTCTGGTTCTGCGCTTCCCGCAGCCAGGGATCGAGCACGGACTTCAGCTCGTCACGGATATCGGTTTTCAGCTTATCCACCTTGTCGACATAGCTTTGCTCGCTCCAGCCGTTATCGAAAAGCTTTTCCACTTCTTTCATGGCGGTGATGTATTGCTTGTCTTTGAAGATGCGAGCCACGGCCTCATATTCCTCTTCGGCCTTGAGTCTCGCCTTCTCGCGCTCCGCCGCCTCCTGCTCTTTGCGCTGCTCATCCGCCTCAATCTGCTTGATCTCCGCCAGCCACTCGGCAGCAAGGCGGTTATTCGGGTCTTTAACGTAGATATCCTTCACGTGCGCCTGCAGCTCTGTGCGCGCGCGGGCATCCGTCTTGGCGCGCTCAAAGATCGCTTTTCCTTTTTCCTCAAGGGCCGCCACTTCCTTGCGGATCGCCGCCTGCTTTTCCTCGAGTGCTTTTCGTTTTTTCTCTTCCTCGATCTGGTCGAGGCCGCGCTTGGCGATCGCTTCGTAGCTCTTGGTGTCGTTGTA
>CAZTCD010000016.1:0-50891 GCA_964612065.1 uncultured Bdellovibrionales bacterium
AGCCTCGGGAATAAATACGGCTATCGCAACGCGCAGGCCACCGTGCTCGCGCCCATCGGCACGATCGGCCTCCTAATGGACTGCGATACCACCGGCATCGAGCCTGATTTCGCGCTCGTGAAGTTCAAGAAGCTCGCCGGCGGCGGCTACTTCAAGATCGTAAACCAGAGCGTGCCCCGCGCGCTGAGGAAGCTCGGCTACTCGGCACGGCAGGCCCACGATATCGTGGCCTTCGTGGTGGGCACGCTTTCCCTCGAGAACGCGCCCCACGTGAACCGCCTGAGCCTCCTTTCGAAGGGCCTCTCCGAGGCCGACGTGAAGCGGATCGAAGCGGCCCTGCCCGGCGTGTTCTCGCTGCCTTCGGCCTTCAATCGTTACAATATCAGCGAGGAAACCCTCGCCGGGCTCGGGCTCTCCGAGGAAAAGGCCGCCGAGCCGGGCTTCAGCCTGCTGCGGGCGCTCGGCTTCACCGAAAGCCAGATCGAGGAGGCCGGGGAGGTGATCTGCGGAAGGATGACCGTGGAGGGCTGCCCGATTCTGAAGCCCGAGCACCTGCCGGTTTTCGACTGCGCCAACAAGTGCGGCCCCAAGGGCGAGCGCTTTCTCTCGGCGATGAGCCACGTGAAAATGATGGCGGCGGCCCAGCCCTTCCTCTCGGGCGCGATCTCCAAGACCGTGAACCTGCCCAACGACTCCACCGAGGAGGATATCCAGGCGATCTACCTCGAGGGGTGGAAGCTCGGGCTCAAGGCCGTGGCCGTTTACCGCGACGGCTCCAAGCTCAGCCAGCCGCTCTCTTCTTCGAAAGGAAAGAAGACGGAGGAGCCGGCGAGCCTCGTCGAGGCCGACCTGACCCGCCTCCAGCCCGAGGAGCTGGAGCAAATCATCGCGTGCGCCACGGCGCGGGCCGAGGAGCTGCGCCTCATCCCGAAACCGAGGCGCCGGCCCCTGCCCAAAAAACGGGGCGGCTTCACGGTGGAAGGCAAGGTGGGCGGGCATAAAATCTACGTGCGCACCGGCGAATACCAGGACGGCCAGCTCGGCGAGATCTTCATCGACATGCACAAGGAAGGAGCCGCCTTCCGCTCCCTGCTCAACTGCCTGGCGATCTCGGTATCCAAGGGCCTGCAGTACGGCGTGCCGCTCGAAGAATTCGTGGACACCTTCATCTTCACGCGCTTCGAGCCCAACGGCATGTGCGACCACGAGAACGTGAAGACTGCCACCTCGGTGGTGGATTTCGTGTTCCGCGTGCTCGGCATGGAATACCTGGGCCGCACGGATTTTGTGCACGTGAAACCCGTGAAGCAGGAGCGCGGGCCCCAGCCCACGCTGCCGGGCCTGGCCGCTAAGCAGGAAACCGGGGAGCCGCAGGGCGCCGATTCCCTCTACGCCAACCTTATGGGCGACGCTCCCGCCTGCTCCACCTGCGGGCATACCACGGTGAGGAATGGGGCCTGCTATCGCTGCCTGAACTGCGGTCAGTCGATGGGCTGCAGCTGACTCTCTGAAAGGGCGCGGAGCAGACCGGCGGTATCGATGGCAAGATCGAACTCCGCCGCCTGCTTCGCGTAAGCGCCCTTCTGCTCTGGGGTTAGCGCCTGGCGGAAAAGCTCGAAGAGGCATTCGTCCTCGCGCTGGATATGATCGCGCAGCAGGCCCGCAAAAGCTGAAAGCAGCTCGGCGCGCCGTTCGGGGCTCGTCTCGGAATTGATGAGCGCGATCGCGCGGGCGCCGGCCACGTGATCCTCTAGCGGGATCTTCAGCATGCTGCCTTCGGCGATCACTCGTTCGCGGAAAGGGGTCTTCTCTTCGGGCCAGAGCTCGCCGGGCCCGGGCAGCAGGCGCCTGAGGCGCGCGAAGGCGTCTTCCCAGCCGGTGCCGCCGAGCACGCGGGGGGTGAAGAAGGTCATGCATTTGGGGCCGCCCACTTCCAGGCGAGGGGAGCCGAGCATCAGGGGAAAGAGGAAGTGCTCTTCCTTGTGGTGGTGCACCTCCCCGAGGAGCCGGAGAAACAGCGGCCAGGCGGCGGAGGGCGAAGGCCGGGTCTCCTCGCGCGCTAGGAAATCCAGCATCACCGAATGCTCGCGGGCCAGGTCCTCGAAGTTTTCGTACCGCATTCCCTTATTAGAGCGCGGCGCGGGGAGATTGTCACCCGGAGGCCAGGGATTGGGCGGGCCGATCGAGCTCGAGAAGCATCGATTTATCCGCCCAGCTCTGCGCCCAGGAGGCCACGCAAAGCAGGAGGTTGAGGGCGAGCAGATCGATCAGTAAGAGATATAGCTCGAAGCGGCCGATGCCGGTGAAGAAGATGATCGCCAGCGTGTGCACGTTGGCGCCGAGCGGCCGCCAGAGGTGGAGGAGGCGCAGGTTATGCTTCCGGTAAACGGCGCTCATGGCGGCGTTGCGGCCGCGCTCCTCTTTGAGCGCGAGGCGCAGGGCGGGGGGCCGCGTGCTGAGGAGCTCCTGCTGTTTGAGCCAGCTCAGGCGCAGCCACTCGAACCAATCCCGCGAGCGGCGGGCCTCGGCCACGAGAGGATTCCAGTAACCGTTGCGGCTGGGGCCGCCGGTGTAGAAGAGATACTCGCGGTTGTAGAAATCGAGCACCGAGCTCTGGAGCGAATGGCAGATCCCGGCCGGCACCGCGAGCGCCCAAATCCACCAGCCGTATTTATCCATGAGGGGGATCGTGCAGCCGATGTATACGGCGCTGAACACGATATTATCGCAGAGGCCGTCGAGCACGAGGCCGAAGGCCGTGGAGCGGCCCGAGAGGCGAGCCAGCTGGCCGTCGGAGCTGTCGAGGATGCCGGCAAGGAGAAAAAGAAAAACGGCGGCCGGGAAGGCGCCGCCGTGCCCAACGAAGAAAAGCGCGCCGGCGAGCACTCCCGCCAGCGCGCCCAACAAAGTGAGGTGGGTAGGATGGAGCCCTGCCGCCCAGCCGAGCTTCGCGATCGCGAAGCCGAGCGGGCGGTAGAAAGCCAGGTCCATCCTGTCCTCGGCCTCCGGCGCCTTGATGCTCAGCCGGAACTCCCTTACCCATCCCATGCTAAGAAGGTGGCCCGGATCGCGCGCTTCCGCGTATGACCCATATCATAGGCCCCTCAGCCCCAGGGCTTGAGCACGGCCAGGAACACGATCCCTATCAGCAGCAGGGTGGGCAGCTCGTTGATCACGCGGCAGGCGCGCTCGCTGAGGAAGAAGTTACCGGCGGAAAAGCGGCGCCAGGTTATCCAGGCGAGCGCCTGGTAGGAAAAGAGCACGAGCACCAGGCAGAGCTTGGCCCAGATCCACGCACGCGAGAGCAGGGCCGGATTGTGATAGAACAGGCAGGCGCCGAAGAGCACCGTGGCCGTCGAGGCCGGCAGCACGATCGCCTTCAGCAGGCGCCCTTCCATCAGGGAGAGGAGCGCTCGCGTTTCGGCGCTCTCGTGCTTGATGCGGTGGTATACGAAGAGCCGGAAAATATAGAAGAGGCCGGCGAACCAGGCCACCATCGAGATCAGGTGGAGCGCCTTGAGGGAAAGATAAAGGCTCACGCGGAGGCCTCGATGCCGATGGCGCCCACCGGGCAGATCCGCAGCGCCTCGCCGGCCTCGGCCAGCTCGGCTTGCGTGCCGGGTTGGCGGGAGAAAAAAGCGAAGGTATGCACCGGGTGGCTGGAGATCGCCGAGGGCGCGGCCCGCCAGCAGGCGCCGCAGCTGATGCATTCGTCGTCGATGAAAAAGGGGCCGTTCGCGTTCTCCGCGCGGCGCCGCGAGGGATCGGCCTTTCGGATCGGGTTTTCGGGAATCGCCTGGAGCACGAAATCAACGCTGCAGGAGAAGTGCCAGGCTCGCCCCGGCGGATGGCACGCACGGTGCTTGAATAATGGCATTATACGCCAATTGCGGGGGAGCCACGCGCGCCCCCGGGACATTTCGGCCCAGGGCCGGGCGGCGTGTGCCCTTAACGGAAAGGAAAAGAATCGTGAGAAAATTCATCTGGAGCATCACTTGTTGCCTGGCGCTCGGGGGAGCCCAGAGTCTCGCGGCGGATACGCACGAGCATGCGCATGGTAAAAGCCACGAGGCCGGCCTGAGCCTCGACCACGGAAAAAAGTGGGCCACCGACGAATCGCTTCGCAAGGGAATGAGCGAGATCCGCGCCGCCATGGCCGCGAAGGCCCCGGGGAATAACCTCGCCGCGGCCGGCGAAAAGGTGAGCGCGCAGCTGAGCTATATCTTCAAGAACTGCAAACTGAAGCCGGAGGCCGATGCGATGCTGCACGTATTGCTCGCCCGTATCCTCGGCGGCGCGGCCAGCATGAAGGAAAATGCCAAACCCGCCGAGCAGGCGAAGGGAGCGGAGGCCGTGAGGGAGGCCCTCCTCGATTATCCCCGGTTCTTCGATCATCCGGGCTGGAAACCGCTATAGGCTCTATGAGCCGCATCATACGGGCCGGGGAGCCGCCCGCTTTATCCTGAAGGAAAGCGGAGGTATCCCCGATGAAAGCGACGAAAGCCCAAGTGAAAAAAATGACCCTAGGCGAGCTGGCCGCCCGCGTGCCATTCGCCACGAAGCTCTTCCACAAACATCACCTCGATTTCTGCTGCCGCGGAAACCAGCCCCTCGAAGACGCCTGCAGGCGCAAAGGCGTGGAGGAGGGCGTGGTGCTCGAGGAGCTGCAGCGGCTCATGCGGGGCAAGGGGAGCATCGAATGGGCCTCGGTGAGCAATACGGACCTCACCCGCCACATCATCGATCAGTACCACGCCAGCCTCCGCGCTACGGTGCCCGAGATCCTGCGGCTCGCCCGTAAAGTGGAGACGGTGCACGCCGACCACCCCGCCTGCCCCGCGGGCTTAAGCGACGTGCTCACCGAGATGTGGCAGGAGCTCGAAAGCCACATGGACAAAGAGGAAAGAATTCTCTTCCCCATGATGTGCGAGGACTGGGGAGTGGTGGAGTCGGGCGGGCCGGTGCGGCAGATGATGCACGAGCATACGGATCAGGGCGACGGGCTCGCCCGGATCCGCCGCCTTTGCAACGACTTCCGGTGCCCGAAGGACGCCTGCACCACGTGGAAGGCGCTCTACCTGAGCCTCGGCGCGCTCGAGGAGGAGCTGATGGAGCATATTCACCTGGAGAACAACGTGCTCTTCCAGCGGGTGATCGCGGCCGCGCAGCCGTTCCCCGCCTGAAAGATCAGCCCGGTTTTCCGTCGGCGCGCGGGCTCACGAGGATAGGCGCGTAGACGGCCAGGAAGATGAGGTGGGCGAGCACCCAAAGCGCGCCCGACACCACAAAGGCGGCCACCGCCGAGCCCGGGGCGAGCAACGGCCCGCCCACGCGCGCGAGGGCGGCGGCCGTGATCACGAAGTAGCCGGCCACCACGATCCGGCCCGGGAGGATCGGCCGGCCCGAGTGGCCGAGCGCCACGCGCGTGATCATGCCGTAGATCATCGTGCCGATGCAGCCGGCGGTGAGCGCGTGGAGCGCGGTGCTGGCGGGCATGAGCCCAAGCGTGGAAAGCCCCTTCAGCGCCAGGCCCGCCGGCAGCCAGAGATAGCCCACGTGGAGCACGAAGAGCACCGGTATCTTCGCCGCGTTCCAAGGGCGCCAGAGCAGCCAGCGCGTGCCGTGAAGCACGGCCGCCAGCACCGCGAGCGCCGCTTCGGCCCGCGAGAACTCCCAGAAAACGCCCGCCACCGCGAAGGCCGCGAGCGAAACGGCCGCAGCGGCCTCGAGCCACGCCACGCTCGCGGCGCCGGTCTGCGGCAGCACGGCGCGCGTGAAGAAGGGGATCACCCGGCCGCCGATGAGCGCGATCACCAGGAGCGTGAGGTATACGGCGCCGTAGAGGCAGGAGCGCGCGGGGAAATCGCTGAGGCCCAGCACGTTGAGGTGCATGAAAAGGTTGAGCAGGAAAAACAGGAGGAAAACGGGGAAGAAGACCCAGTTATTGCGCTGGCTGCGCTGCCAGAGATAGGGCTTGAGCGCGAGCGCCACGGCGGGCAGGAAAGCCAGATCGGCCAGCGCGAAGAGCACGCCGGCGTCGGCCCAGAAAAACGACAATACCCGCGCCAGGCACCAGAGCGCCACCAGGCCGCGCAGGCCGGCGCCCTTTACGCCGGGGATGCCGGTCCAGTTCTGGCTGGCGGTGAGCAGGAAGCCGGCGATGATCGCCATGGCGTAGCCGAAGATCATCTCGTGCGCGTGCCAGAGGGAGGAGTTGGCCAGCGGGGCCCAGGGCAGCGCTCCGCCCTGGATGAGGGCCCAGAGAGAAACCTGGAGTGTGGTCCAGGCGATGCCGAGCAGGAAGAAAGGCCGGAAGCCGAGATTCCATAGAGACCGCATCATGATTCACCTTTCTCGTTCCTGGTTTTTTCCAGGGCCAGTTCGGGCACCTCGTTGGGCCCGGAATAAATGCTCAAAGCGAGGCTGTCGCGAAAATTGCTCTCGAGCTCCGATCCGCTGAGGTAAGCACGAGCCCCGCCCAGCTGCAACAAGATACGGCTCGCGCTTTCGTAGAAGCCGCTGGACCTCACTTTGGTTTCCATGGCGGTGAGCACGGCATTTTGCCCCGAGTCCAGAGCATGCGCGGCCTCTTGCCCAAACTTTCTCAGGTCGAGGATCGCGCCCTGCACTTCGCGCACGCGCCGGCGGAAGAGGGGTTGCTCGGGCAGGGGCAGGCCCATGCGCCGTTTCTGTTTCGCTTCGGCCAGCACGAGCTCGAGCATGGGATTGGCCCGGATGAGGCGTGATTGCTAAGTTAGTGTGACTTCAAAACAATCTAATAATTTCAATTTTCTAGTTTAGGTCGCAGGCCAAACTCGCCACCTCCACCATTTAACGCATTACATTATCCGTCCGCAGTCTGTCCGGGAAATACCTATTTTTCGCGCGCGGAGCGAGTGATCTCTATCAAAGCGTTCAAGGCATCAGTCGAGGTGAAAATACCAAGGAACTTCGATCCTTCGTTCACGATGACGCTGCCAATTTTACGGCTCGACATTTCATAAGCGACTTCATCGAGAGTGGCATGGGAGTCTACCGCCACGGGGTCTCTTGCCATGATATCGCTCGCTCGAACGAGCTGCTTTTCACTCAGTTCAAGGCCCGCAACGACTTTGAGATCCCTCTCACTCACGATTCCAACAACCTGGCCCGCCGTCACTATAGGTAGATGGCGAATTCCATGCTCAGCCATTAGGTCACACAGCTCGTCCGTGTAGGCGTCTTCAGGCGCGGTGATCGGATCGGGTGTTGTGAATTCTTCGACGGGTAGTTTCAGTTTTTCCATTTAGCCTCCAGTTAAAACAAGATTACTTCTAACAAACTAACTTGTACGAATCCAAATTCTGCAGATATGCCAAAGGCGCGCTTCATTAGAGAAGCTTAAACTCCTGCCCATGCTCGGGCACTAAGGCTTGGAGCCCCAGCTCCTCTTCGATGCGATGGCGAAGAGCATCGGCCGCTTCCGGTTCGCCATGGGTTACGAAAACTCTCTTCGGTTTCCGTTTCAAGGCCGAAATCCATTTAAGAATCCCGTCCGCATCCGCATGCGCCGAAAGTGTTTCGAGATTCACGAGCTCCGCCCGAATTGGCCAATACTGGCCGTGGATTTTAATCTGTTCCGCACCGCGCACCATGAGGTCTCCGCGAGTGCCTCCCGCCTGAAATCCTACGAAGAGAATCGTATTCTTCGGGTCGGGGGCGATCGATTTCAGGTGATGAAGAACCCTTCCTCCCGTGGCCATGCCGCTCGCCGCGATGATAACCGCTGGCTCGGTTCTGGCATTGAGTGCTTTGGATTCTTCAGGAGAACTAACGACATGAACGGATTTCCAGAGTGAGTTCAGCTCAGCCTCGCTTATCTTTAGCTCATCTAAATGCGCCGCGAATGCTTTGTTTGCCTCTGCGGCCATGGGGCTATTGAGATAAACCGGCAAGTCACCCGGGATTTTTCCCGCTTCTTTCAAACGATGCACATAGTAGAGAATGAGTTGCGCGCGACCGACCGCAAACGATGGGATTAATACGATACCTTTCCGTTGAATCGTGCGGGTGATGATCTCCCTCAGCTCCTCTTGCGGATCTCGGTCTGGATGCTTTCTGTTTCCATAAGTGGATTCGACGACGAGTTCATCGGCGACGTCTGGAGTTTCGGGATCGCGAACCATCGGATCATTATAGCGGCCAAGGTCGCCCGAGAAGATGATCGAGCCCCCATCGGTCGTTACTCGAACGCTTGCCGCACCCAATAGGTGCCCCGCAGGGAAGAACTGGACCTCAAAGGCGCCAAGGCCGCCTTTGGAAACACGAGTGGCCGCTCCCCATGGAACGGGCTTAAAATACTTCAGCGACTCTTTTGCATCGTTCATCGTATAGAGCGGAAGTGCGGGATGATGCTTGGAAAAACCACGCAGATTGGCGAACCTCGCCTCCTCCTCCTGAAGGAAGCCAGAATCCGGAAGCATGATCTCGCAAAGATCCGCGGTGGGCGGCGTGGTAAATATCGGTCTTCGATATCCGTTCTTCACCAGAAGCGGAACGTAGCCGCTGTGGTCGATATGGGCATGGGTCAGGACAACTGCATCAAGCTTTTCAAGGTTTACGGGGAACGGGTCCCGGTTCTTCAGGCGAAGATTCTTGAATCCCTGGAAAAGCCCGCAGTCGAGCAAGATTTTTGTCTCGCCGTGCGAGAGCAGGTATCGGGAGCCGGTGACAGTGCCGGAAGCCCCGAGAAACTGAATTTTCATGTCGCTCCTTGCCCAAAATTTAGGATTTTATCATAGCACAAGCGTTTAAGTTGTCGCTCCGCTCACGGCTTTGCAAGAGCGCCTCTTCTTAAAATCTAATGGGAGCTGATGGCAGATCGGAAAGTGGAGGTGCAGGCGATTGGTGCGCCGGGTGTTTTGAAGGCGGCGACTGCTCCCTGATGACGCATTTCAAGGTTCGTCAGTGAATTGTGTTTTTTCCGGACGAGGATTGGGGCTCTGAAATGATGAAAATAGTGCGCGCAAGAGAAAATGATGCTGAAGCATTGGCGGAATTAAGCAGAAGAACGTTTGTCGAAACCTTTGCCAAAGATAATAGCGAACAGGACATGGCCCAGCATCTTGCTAAGTCGTATTCAAAAAGTATCCAGCTAAATGAAATTTTAGACCCTAGTCGCAGAATCGAAATTGCGTGGATCGAAAATTCCGCTGCTGGTTTTCTGCATCTGCGAGATGGCAAGCCCGACGCGTCTATTCAGGGGCCTCGGCCGATAGAGCTGTTACGTTTGTACGTGGCCGCACAGTGGCATGGCGAGGGAATAGGTGCCAGCCTCATGAAACGAAGCATAGAAATCGCTAAGGCCGAAGGTTTTCAAACGATGTGGCTCGGCGTTTGGGAAAAGAATTTTAAAGCCCAAGAGTTTTACAAGAAATTCGGATTTGAGGCCGTGGGCAAGCACGTTTTTCGTCTCGGGAATGACGATCAAACTGATTTCATAATGACCCGCGCAATCTAGTCTTTCAGAGGATACCTAACGAGGGGCAGAGAATTGTAGGCGCTAAAGTAAGCTTATAGATCTGTAAGCGGAAGTAAGAGTTCTATTAATTTTTTCTTAAACCACCAGTTCCTGAAAAGCCCCGGATTTTCCGGGGCTTTTCGTTTTTCCTCGAAAAGCAAAGTCGAACCCTGAGTCTGTTCTAGAGGTCGCTTTCATCTAAATAGTGTTGTACACTATATAAGGAATGGCCCAGTTTGAATTTGTAGCTTGGTTGGTAAAGTGGCTGTTTCAGCAGTCGGACTTTGAGTTCGATTGGGATTCTGGCAACAGCACCAAGAGCCTGCAGAAGCACAAGGTCGAACTAGATAGCGCTGAGCAGGTCTTCAGAAATAAGGATTTTCTGGTGCCGCTCGGAATTCAGGTTTCTCCTCCCGCGAATGAGCCCAGGTTCGGGGCTTTGGGAATGGATCTAATGGGGCGGCGGTTATCCGTTTCATTCACGATCCGCGAAGGAAAGATCCGAGTGATTTCCATTCGCGCGATGAGCCAAGCTGAAAGGAAGCAATATGCGTCGTTACGTAAAGAATGAAAAGGGCTACGAGAAATCTTTCCAGGCTGATTGGAAAGCCGTAAAGAATGGCTTGAAAAAAGCACGCGCCGAGGCTGGCGAACCCCGAAAAGTTCCCACCTCCATCGCGCTCGACCCCCGATTTATTGCTGAGCTCAAAAAGGCGGCTCAGGCAAAAGGAGTTCCTTACCAGATTCTGATGCGCATGTTCATCGTCGAAGGCTTCCAGAGAATGAAGAAGACGGGATAGCCAGACTCTTGGAGCTACAAAGTCTTGCCAACTTCGCAGCTCCTCAGATTTTCCTAGTCCAGGCAACCCCCTGTATCCTCGATACATAGAGCGCCTGTTCGGGTTCGAGTATAATTGGGCGTCTTCCACCGAGTAAAATTAAGCAGAACCCATGAGCTTCAGGAATGAAGTCATGGGTTTGGTTTTGAAAATGGGTTCTGAGTTAGATTTTTTGAACGATAGCGAGACGCATAACTGTGAACGTCAAAATCATTTATCCTGAGCAGAAATATTTTTCGAGCTTCCATGAAGCGCTTTCTGCAGTGGCGAAAGAGCGAATTTATATTGAGATGATCGAAGCCCCGCCCTTGGAGAAAGTGCGTGAATTTCAACTCGGCCTAATCTCGAAAAATGGTCCTGTATATTATGCAGTTTGTGGAGATCGATTAGTGGGATGGGCTGATGTTTTTCCGGAGAATAATCCGCGGCAGATGCATCGCGGTGGATTAGGTATGGGCTTGCTTCCTGAATTTCGTGGAAAAGGTATTGGATCCCTTCTTTTGACGAACGTGTTAGATCCTCATATCAGGGGCTAGGAGGGGAGCTAATCTAAGTCTCGCAATGTACGCCCCAGAGTGTGAATCACGGCAGGGAGCCGTTGTTTCTCCACAGGCCTATAGGCCTCTTGGCTACAGATAGGTGTTATTTAGCCTTTTGTATGCACGGGATATTTTAAAATTTAATAATAACAAATACTTGAAGCCTTTAATTATGTTTTAAAGCATAAATTCCGATAGTATAATTATATCTATAGGCTTAATTTATTTTGGTGGAATTATGCCTATAGGCATAGGGGGCTGTATGCGACTCTTAGACAAACTTTCGCTGAATCAGGTTAGTCGGCGCGTTGAGTCTATTCGGCTTGGGGCCGACCATACGAGGGTGCGGCCGGGCTGGATCCGGTTTATGCGAGAAGCTCTAGGAATGACACTTAGAAGTCTTGCAGAAAAATCTCACTTAGCGATTCCCACTATTCAGCAAGCGGAACGCAATGAGGCGTCTGGAGCCATTACCATTAAACGCCTGAGGCAAATGGCTGAAGCGATGGACTGCGAACTTGTTTATGCATTCGTTCCCAGGGTCCCAATCCAAAAGGTTCTTGAGGACGCTGCGAGAGCCAAGGCGAGGCGGCTGCTTTTGGCCGCAGATGTTCACATGGAATTAGAGGACCAGCGAGTTAAGCGAGCAATGGAAAAGAGAGTGGAGCAGCTAGCTAAGACCCTATTGGAGAAGGGGGATATTTGGTGAAGCAGTTCCTCTTTAAACATAGAGACGGGCAAACGCCACTTCCACCTGATTACCAGCACGACTTGATTCCCAAGAATGTCCAAAACTATAGCGAGCTCGACGAACATGAAGAGCAAAATATTGCGCTTGGAATGTCCTGGCTCGAAAAACAAAATGGCGATGGGATTGACCATTTATTCTGGAGGAAGCTCCATAAAGAACTTTTCGGATCCGTATGGCGTTGGGCGGGAAAGGTTAGGATTAAAGAACTTCAGAACGACGACTTTCTACCTGCTGCCAAGATAGAAACTGGAATAAAACAGCTCGAAGGTGACACGGCATTCTGGTTGAGGGAGCGAGCCTTGGATTTGAAGGAAATCGCTGCGCGGTTTCACGAGCGAATTCTTACCATTCACCCGTTTCCTAATGGCAATGGGCGTTTCTCGCGAATTCTAACCAGCTTCATCTGTAGGAGAAATGCCCTTCCTGGACCCTCCTGGGGAACTAAGTACACAGATCAAAAGTTACGCAGGAGTGACTATATCGATGCCGTGGTTCAGGCGAGAAAGGATCAGAAGTTCGGCCCTCTCATCGCCTTCATGTATTCCTAGCACAGCCAGGCGATTTGTAGAGAGATCCTAGCAGGGGGCGCCCGGAGGAGGCGTGATTGTTGTTTCTGCGTTAGCTGGTGACTACGATTTCTTACAGGAGGTTGCACGCCAGACCCGCTACCTCACCAGTTCAGGAACAAACTGAGAACAAAGTAGAACCCGGCCAAAAATAGAGAGTGGCTAGCGGCTCAAACTTATGGATAATTTATGCATGCGCAAGAGTTTGATCGTTCTCTTCATGGCTTTCTATGCCTTCGCGGCACAGGGTGAATCCAAGAAAACATGCACGTGCAAATGCGTGATCAAGGAAGATGGCAAATACGGCACCGCCGAGGCTTCCGGCAAGGATCGCGAAGAGGCCGGAAAAAAGCTGAAAGAGAAGATGGGCAAGATAACCTGCGAGCTCACGCCCGTGTGCTCTGGGAAATGCACCATCGACTGAAAAACGTGTACGGCTAATGCCGGCACTGCCGCTACCCGCAATCGTTTATAAGCTCAAAAAACGACGGAAAACTCCGATACGAAACCAGGAGTTTTTATGCGCATCCTTTTTCTGATTAATATCGTTTTTCTTTCTTTTCCCGCTCAGGCGGCCCCGGACTGTTCTCCTAATATGCGAGCCAAGGGGCTTTATCAGTGTGAATCACAGTCCCACGAGGGGAGTGCCGACCGGCCGAGGAAAGAGTGCAGCTGGAATAGAGCAAGCAAGGAATGCACTTGTTGTATTTTTAACGACGAAGAAGCGGAACAGCAGGTTTACGACGATCGGGAGCCTGGCGAGCAGGAATAGCCGGCTTTTGATGCTTAGCCACCGGCGCCGGCAAGAGCGGCCGGGGCAAGAGCAAAACCCTGTCTAAGGAGTGGTTCCTGCTCTCTCCTCGCCCGGCCCGAGGAGGTCTTCCAGGAAAAAGGCCGCGAGCTCCGAGCGCCCGGATAGGCCTGATTTCTCGTAGATCGCCGTGGACTGGGCCCGCGCCGTTTTTTCCGAAGTGTTCCGGATCTCGGCGATTTCCTTTTGGCTCAAACCTTTCAGCAGCAGAAAGGCCACCTCTTTCTCGGAAGCGGTGAGCTTCCAGGTGCTGAGCTGGCGTTCGATTTCCTGGGCCAGTCCCTCGATATGCACTTTGGCCTGCGTTCTCCATTGCTCGGCCTCGGCCTGGAGGCTGGTGGATCTGATCACTTCGGCGGCCAGGGATTTCTTCAGCGCAAACGAGCCTCGCAGCAGAATCACCACGCCCGCCAGCGCGGCCAGCGCCACAAAGCCTTCCGCCGCCAGATGCCACCAGCGAACGCCTTCGCTGGAATCGGTAATCAGGTCGGTGGCAACGAAGAAGGCGGTTCCCAGGAGGATCACGGTGATCACCCAGCGTTCTCTGTGATTCATGTGTTGGCTCATGCCTGCGCCCCTTTCTGCTTGCCACCTTTTTCAGTCGTCGTCGTGCTCATGCTCACCGCGTTCGTTTTCTCCCAGATGGAGCTTCACGCCGAACACAGTGGTGGTGGCTTTGGCGGCATCGTAGTTCCTGTAGACGTGAAAGGCAAACAGGCCGATGAGCCCCGCCATGCCGGCGGCCACCAGGCGGTAAGATCTGACGATCGGTGGCGTTCCTTCGTCGTTGGCCTTCTTGCCATGAATCATGCTGAGTGCGAGGCCGTCTTTGTGGCGAAGGCTGTGGAGAGCCACGCCCGCCACGTGCGCCACGGCCACGAAGGCAAATGCGTTCGCCAGGAGCTCGTGAATGTCTTCAAAAGCCTCTTTCTGGCCTGAAGCCATGAGGTAGCCGGTAGCACCCAGGCCGAGCGCAAGCCCCATCATCACCACCGCGGCCCAAGCGGAGGCGGGGTTGTGGGCGAAATAAGCGCGTCCGTTTGAGCTGACGAGCTCGCGAAAGTACTCGATCAGCCGCAGCGGGTTCAGAGGAAAGGAGGAAAAGCGGGCGTAGCGGGATCCGGCCAGTCCCCAGGCAATGCGGAGCATTGTGGTGGCAAAGAGAATCATTCCGAGCAGCATATGGTGCGAAAACCAGGGCGCTTCATCGTCGGCCAGCTTCGCGATCGCAAAGGCGCCGAGAAAAAGGGCAGCGAAGATCCAGTGAAAGAGCCGGGTGGGTAGATCGTAAACCTTTTCTTTGTGCATAAGGCCTCCTGTATCCCCTAAGGATTAGCCTGTTCCCCGGATTTGGCCATGGGACAAATGTCCAATGCTCAGTAAAAACAGTGCTTTAGGGCTTATGTCCCATGGCCGGATCCCATCATCGGGAGCATCTTGGGAGAAGGGCAAAGGTGCCCTAACCAATAAAGGAGTGCTCCATGAAAATCGTAACTGTACTAACCGCCCTTCCTCTCCTCTTGAGTGCCCCGGCCTTCGCCAAGAAGAGCTGCACGGAGGAGCCCAGGTCGAAATGGATGACCGAGGAGGCTTTCAAGAAGAAGGTAACCGAAGAGGGTTACAAGATCCGGAAGTTCAAGCAGCCCGGCACCTGCTACGAAATCTACGGCACCGACAAAGACGGAAACAAGGTGGAGATCTATTTCAATCCGGTGGACGGAAGCATCGCCAAAAAAAAGTGAAGCCTAAAACCCGGGGGCCTTCGGGCCCCTTTTTCTCAAGGAGCGCATGATGTTGATCGCGATTTTTCTGGGAATCTTTGGTGCCTGGGTGGCTTTCTTGACGGCGATCCGGATCTACGTTGTGGAAGGCGGAAAAAGGGAGAAGGGAGCGAGGAGGCTCTCGCTCCGCTTTTAAATCACTTCACTTCCGCGAGATCGAGCAAGGTTGCGGCATAGTTGCTCTGGGAAAGCCCGCCGGCCAAGCGGAAGGCTTCGGCCTCCAGCGGGAAAAGCACCAGAGAGGTGAGCCAGGTCTGGTCTCCCTCTTCCTGGCCGCGCAGGAAAACGCCTTTCGGGCTTTCAAAAGCGGCGAAGGGATTGTCGGACTGTTCGCCCCGGTTCATCCAGGAAACCAGAAATCCTTCTGTCTTGGGCAGGGTGAAAATCGAAAGGGTGTTCTCCACTCGGGCGTTCTTGGAAGCATTCCAGATCGGCGTGCGTTTCGCCTGGTCCATCGGGTTTCCGGAGGGATCCGAGGGGAGGAAGCGGGTTTCCTGAAGGGCGTGCGCAAACACGTCTTCCACGGCGCTGCGGGAAAGCCCCACCCAGGGCTTGGGCCCCACGTTGTGGTGGGCCTGAGTGCTGGCATCCTGGAAGATGAGGTAGAACTCGTGAGTGGTGGTTCCGGCGGCCTGCACGCGTATGCGGATCAGGAACTCATAATACTGGTAGATGTTCTTGGAGAGGGCGAGGCCTTCGAAGCAGGCTTCGGCGCCCGCATTCGCCTGAAGCGCAGAGTTCAGGGCGTGGTGCACATATCCGAAGCTCGTCACATTGCCTACCGCGATGGCCAAAGGGCTGCTCTCCGCGATGCCTGCCTGGCAGGGCCGGAGGGTACTGCCTTCAGCATGGGCCGGGCCAGGAGAAAGAGGGGAGAGGAGGAGGGCTGGAATCAGGAGAAGACGTAGGTTTTTCATAAGCGCCGGCAGTAGACCAAAAACGGATAGCAGCGTCAAAAGGAAAAGAGGGGAAGCGGGGGATTCGGGGAGGCAGGATAAATAACTGATATGTATTAGGTTTGCCTATTTATGCGGGGTGAAGTGCGAGCATTTATTACAAGGTGGATGCGGGCGGCGATGTTTCCCGGAAGGGATACAGTAACAGGCTCCTTCTGAAACGAGCTCTTTTCTTTTGGTCGGAGCGTGGTGGCGCAAGCCGATGTGTGCGCGCCCTCGCCTTGCGAATGCAAGCCCTACAACACCCGCATGTCGTTCTTCGTGCAAGGCTATGTGGCCGCAAATTTCGGCAGCCCTGGCAGCGACCGCACGATCAATTGCCTGAATTATATGAATGAGCAGCCGTACTGCCGGTGAGGGGGTAAAGCCCATTGCATTCCCTGCCCGAAACCCTTAGGATCAATCTCGTTAGGGAGTAGTCGTTCAGGCTTTGCCTGTAAGTTAGGTCGACATACTGGGTTTCACCCCGGCCTATCTGCGAGATCGTCCCGATCCCGTTGACGAGACTGACACTGGTGATTTTTATCGCCGTGTCGTCTCGTTTTCTCGTTTGGAGAGCGTAAACCTCACGGCATCAATAAGTGAGGTTGATCTTGGAAGCTCTAATCAATTCGTTCTTGCTCGTATTCGCCGGAGAGATGGGGGACAAAACCCAGCTTCTTGCCCTGATCCTTGCCGCCCGTTTCAAAAAGCCGTGGACGATCCTCGCGGGCGTTTTCGTGGCCACGGTGCTGAACCACGCCTTGGCCTCCTGGGCAGGGGGCTTCGTGGCCGAGCAGCTGAGTCGCGAAACGCTCAAATGGGCGCTCGCGCTTGTGTTCTTCGCTTTCGCCGCCTGGATTCTCGTGCCCGATAAAGAAGAGGAAGCGGGAGTGGGCAGCCGCTATGGCGTTTTTCTCACCACCGTGGTGGCTTTTTTCCTGGCCGAGATGGGCGATAAAACCCAGCTCGCCACCGTGGCGCTCGGCGCCCGCTACACGAACGTGCTCACCGTAACTCTCGGCACCACGCTCGGGATGCTGGCCTCGAACGCCCTCGCGATCTTCCTCGGCGAAAAGCTCCTCAAGCGCATCCCGATGAAATGGATCCGCGTGTTCACGAGCCTGCTCTTCGCCCTCTTCGGGGCTATGATCCTTTGGCGGTTTTGAGGGCTCAGGCCAAAGAATCAGGCTGGAGAAAGTTTCAGCACCCAGTTGGCGTAGGCCTGTATGAACTTTTTCACGTAGCCCAGGGTGGAATCGTTCGCGATCTCACCCTTTTCATTGAAAAGGCTGCCCGCGCCTCCGATATAGGCCTCCGGCTGCTGCAGGGTGGGCATATTCAGGAACACCAGCGACTGGCGCAGGTGGTGGTTGGCTCCGAAAGCCCCGGCCGCTCCGGGTGAAACGCTCATGATCGCTGCGGGTTTTCCGTCCCAGGCGCTCTGGCCGTAAGGCCGCGAAGCCACATCGATCGCGTTCTTCAGCACGGCTGGTACCGAGCGGTTGTACTCGGGTGTTACGAAGATCACGCCCTCGTATTCCTTCAGGCGCTTGCGGAAATCCACCCACTCGGCGGGAGGGGAGTCATCGAGATCCTGGTTGTACATCGGAAGCGGCCCGATCTCGAGGACCTCGAGCTTCAGGGCATCCGGAGCAAGCTTAGCCAGGTTCAATGCCATCTTCCGGTTGAGGGATTCCTTTCTCAGGCTTCCTACGATAACCGCAATTCTCTTTGCCATGCTCGGCCTCCCGATGGTTTTAAATTGTGTCTATTAAACTACAAGTAGGAAGGGTTTTGCACCTCGGATCAGCGGAAAGTGCCGGGAAGATTGTGACGAAGAGGAAATTCTTCTCTTGCTTATCCCGAAAAAAATGCAGCGAGGCCCGGTGTCTGCACGCGTCCAAGCCGAATCTGTTTTTAGAATAAAAAATCTAAAAACGGATCGCGCTGAACAATTTTGGCTACGAATGTTCCGGGAAGCAAAAACTCCATTTAGGAATAAAAACTCTAATTAAGAAAAAATTATCTCACGAATGAAAGTGTTGATTGCAAATTCTTCGCAATCGCGTGAGATGGAAGCTGTTGAGGCCGTTAACCAAAACCACATCAAAACAACACAAAATGAAAATTGTTTAATATGGAAACAACCACGATCAATAACGGCGACGTTGCCTGGATGCTGGTTTCAACCGCTCTCGTATTACTCATGACTCCTGGCCTCGCTTTCTTCTACGCGGGCATGGTGCGGGCGAAGAACGTGGTATCCACTCTCTTCCAATCGATGAGCGCCGTGGCCGTGGTGGGCCTTCTCTGGGCTGTGGTAGGCTACAGCCTCGTATTCTCCGGCGACACCTACGGCCTGATCGGAAACCTCGACTGGGCCTTTCTGCAGGGAGTGGGCTTAACCCCGCACGCCACCTACGGCTCCACCATTCCCCATATCCTCTTTATGGCTTTTCAGATGATGTTCGCCGTAATCACGCCCGCTCTCATCACGGGCGCGCTTGCCGAGCGCATCAACTTCAAGGCATGGGTGCCTTTCATGGCGCTTTGGGTGGTGTGCATCTACTGCCCGATCGGCCACTGGGTGTGGGGCCCTAACGGCTGGATCGCCAGCATGGGAGGCCTGGACTTTGCCGGTGGCCTCGTGGTGCACATGAGCTCCGGATTTTCCGCGCTTGTGGCCTGCCTCCTGCTTGGTCGCCGGCACGATCGCGCCATGCCGATGAAGGGCTATAATATCGCGCTCGTGGTGCTCGGCACCGCGCTCTTGATCTTTGGCTGGTTCGGCTTCAATGCCGGATCCGCTCTCGCAGCGAACGAGATCGCGGCCCAGGCCTTCGCCACCACCTTCTTCGGCTGCGCAGCCTCCTTCTTCTCCTGGATGCTCGTGGACTGGAACAAAGACCGTCCGAATCTCGTGGGCGCCAGTGTGGGGGCCGTGGCCGGTCTCGTGGCCATCACTCCCGCCGCCGGCTTTGTATCCATTCCGGCTGCGATCCTCATCGGCCTCTCGGCCGGCGTGGTTTGCAATTTCGCAGTCCGCCTCTTCAAGAGGCGCCTTCACATCGTGGACGACACCCTCGACGTATTCGCCTGCCACGGCGTGGGAGGCCTCCTCGGCACCGTACTCACCGGAGTATTCTCTTCCACCGCGGTTAATCCCGCGGCGGCGAACGGCCTGATGTATGGCGAAACGAAAGTGTTCTTTGCCAACCTCACGGCGGCGGCGGTAGTGGCCCTCTTCTCGATGGTGGGCACCGCTGTACTGCTGAAGCTGGTGAATGCCGTGGTTCCATTCCGGGTTTCTCGCGAGCAGGAAGAGCAAGGCCTCGATATGTCTATCGGAGTGAAGGGGGCGGTTTAGGCGCCCTAATTCCCCCGAAACTTCTCACTCAGGTCTTCGATCCGTCCGGAAAGGTTTTTATAAAAGCTGTAGCGGCCCAGGAAGAAACGCAGGATATAGTAGTTGATCAGGCGGATGGTCTGAATTCCCAGCACGCAGGCAAAAGTAACCCCCCCAGGATCAGCAGCACATTTCTCGTGCCGTGATGCTCGTTCGTGAAGAACAGATCCGTGGTGTTCATGCCGAAAAATCCCACGATCAAATTTAGCGGCAGGAAGATGCCCGAAATGATCGTGAGGCTGAGCAGGGTTTTGTTCAGGCGATCGCTTTTGATCGAGTCGTGGTAGTGGTGCACGCCATCGAGGCGGGATTTGAGCGTATTGATGTTCGAGGAGTGAAAGCGGATGCTGTCTTCAATATCCTTGAACTCATCCGTATAGGCGCCGAATAGCGGCATAGAGCTGCGCAGGAACTCATGGTAAACGATGCCATTGCGGTAGTAGTAGTTCTCGATCCTTGAAAGGTCCCGCTTGAGATTGAACCACATATCCATGAACACGTTCGAGAGGTTACGGTCGAAGAGATCGTCTTCGAGCTTCTCCAGCTGGTCGGTATAAGCGTTGATGATACGCAGGTTTTTCTTGTAGTAGGAATCGAGCAGGGTAACGAGTCCGAGGTAGTCTTTTTCGAGCTTCTGGAAGGACTGTTTTTCCCGCTCGAGATGAAAAACTTCACCGGCTTTGAGGACAAAAACCTCGGATTTGAAGCGGAGATCCTCGGCGCCGAACTCAATCCGGCGCAGGAGGAGAACCTTGAAGCTATCGTAGTCTTCGAAGGCGGAGTAGGGATCCGTGGCGGCAACCAGTTCCGCCACTTCTCCGAGACTATGTTCGATGATCTCTTCCAGCTTCATGGACGCAGGCCTTCCTGGAAAGCCGGCCTAGTGGTGCGTTTCAGCCGGGCGCATGGTGGCGAAATAATTCCACCTCATGCCGGAGGATACAAGGTCCCAGCTGAAGTTCAGCTGGCCGTCCTTGAACAGATAGCGTTCGTGGCTTTTGGTGTTCCGGAAGGCGTAGTCGATCCTGATTTCATTTTCCGTGAGCGTGCCGGCCAGAGCGGGGCTTCCTCCCAGGGTGAGCCAGAGTTCATTTCCGTTTCTGATCTCATAAGTATTCTTCGGGCATTCCCATCCTTCGCCCCATTCCTGCTTCCACTGGATACAGTTGGTGATGGAGAGGCTCGAATCCTCACGGGTGATCCAGGATTTATATTCACAGGTGCTCTTGATGTCCGGCGAATGCGAGGCCCGGCTCAGGTAGCAGGATCCGCTTCCTTGCCATTGGGGAAATTGGGCTTGGGAGAGAAGGGGGAACAGCAAGCTAAGCAAAGCGATCATGGGCACCTCTTTGCCTATGAGTCTTTTCGACTCTGGCGGCGGTGTCAAGGCTTGTAGGGACTTTGGGCGGCATTTGGCAATGCTTGTCACCAAGGCCCTCTTCGCCGGCTCAATTCCTCCGCGAACACCTTCTCCGTGATCTTCCAGAACTTATCCTGTTTGCGCGCGATCACGAAGGCGGGCAAGCGGAAGAGCTTCTGGTACTTCACTACATCCTGCGCGCTGCGGAATTCGTCGGCCAGCTCGGGCCTCCGCAGGTGAGAGCGCAGGAAATTGATGTTGAACTTCTTGAGCGAGGAAGGGTGGCTGAAAAAATGCGCTTCGCTCAGATAGTGCGCGTCGAGATCGTAGTAGCGGATTTCGAGATAGGGATTGGAGTTCTTATCGAGCCGCTCCTCGAAGGTGATGCGGTCGGGAGTGAGCACGTGCGCGTTTTTCGATAGCCTGGCCTGTTTGAGCTTGGCTTCCGCGTCTACAAGCGCGGCGTTGCAGTGTTCGCAGGCTTTGGCCGTGATATCGTTTTCGGCCTCGCAGGCGTGGCAGAGCTTGAAGCGGAAACGAAAACCGCAGGGGGTGATCTCGAGAGTGTCAGGATCCTGTATCGCGCCCCGGCACTTGCGTCCGAAATGCTCCATCACGTAGCCGTCGTCGTCGGCGTAGCCCCAGAAGTGGTTGTCGAATCCGCATTGCGGGCAGGGCACGAGCACGGGCATGGTGTCGGGGGCGGGTTTGCGCTCTCCCACCTCGGGCGAAAAGATATCGTGCCCCATGCCGGTATAGTCGAGCACGTAGCAGTCTTTTTTCTCGTTCGAGAGGCGCAGGCCCCGGCCCACGATCTGCTGGTAGAGGCTGTTGGATTCGGTGGGGCGAAGGATTGCGATCACGTCCACATGAGGCGCATCAAAGCCTGTGGTGAGCACGGAAACATTCACCAGGTACTTGAATTTCTTTTCCTTGAACTCGTTCACGATCGCGGCGCGCTCTTTGAGCTCGGTATCACCGAGCACGAGGCGGGCCTGGCCTTCCGGCAGATAGCCCATGATCTCCTCGGCATGCTTTACCGTGGCACTGAAAATCATCACCCCTTTGCGGCCGTAGCGCTCGGTGATATCCACGATATTGGCGATGATCAGAGGAGTGAGGCGTTTCTGGGTTTTGAGGATCTCCTCCACCTCGCTCGCCGAATAGGTGCCCTCTTTCATCTCGAGTTCGGAGAAATCGTAGCAGGTAACGGGGATGTCCACCTTCACGGGCGTGGTGAGGAATTTGTTCTTCACCATATAGGTGAGGGGAAGCTCATATACGCATCGCTTGAAGAAGCGTTTCTTATCCGTTTTGAGCTCACCGGAATGAGAGTACTCATAGATCCAGCCGAGGCCCAGGCGATAGGGGGTGGCGGTGAGGCCGAGTACGAAGAGGTTGGGATTGCGCTCCTGAAGCTTTTTGATCACTTCCTGGTATTGCGTTTCGCCCTCTTCGGCCACGCGGTGGCATTCATCAATCACGAGCAGAGAGAAGTCCTCGAAAAAATCATCGGGGGCACGCGCCACGGACTGCACGCTGCCGAAGATCGCTTTGTGCTCGCGATCCTTTTTGCCGAGGCTCGCAGAAAAGATGCCGGCCGAGAGGCCGTAGCTTTTGTATTTCTCATAGTTCTGCTCCACGAGCTCTTTCACGTGAGCCAGCACCAGCACGCGGCCTTTGGCGATGCGGGCGAGCTCGGCAATCACGAGGCTCTTGCCGGCGCCTGTGGGCAATACCACCACGGCTGGCTCTCGCCTTTTGCGGAAAAAGGCGAGCACCTCATTCACGGCCTGTTGCTGGTAGTCCCGGAGCTGGTACACGCCTCTACTATAGCATAAGGGAGCATAGGGGTTGGCGCGCGTTCTGCTTTGACTTCGGGTGTTAAGAAAGAATCTCTTGGGAAGGTATCATGGTGGGGATAGGCTCTTGGCCACGAAAGAAAAGGGAGAAGGAATGAAACAATTCATCGCGATCTATTTGGGTTCTCCGAACTCCACCAATATGGACAAGTGGAATGCGCTCGACGAAGCCACCCGGAAACAGCGGGAAACTGCTGGCATCAAGGCGTGGATGGAGTGGGGCGAAAAACACGCGAAAAACATCGTGGACAATGGCGCTCCTTTGGGAAAAACCAAAAAGGCGGATTCCAGCGGTCTATCGGATATCAATAACCTGATGGCGGCCTATACGATCGTGAAAGCGGAGTCGCACGAGGCGGCAGCCAAGATGTTCCTGGATCATCCTCACTTCACGATCTTTCCCGGCGATTCGGTGGAGATCATGGAATGCCTTCCTTTGCCGGGCGGGCCGTAGAATCGAGCACTATTACCACGCGTAAAGTGGAGGCCGATTTTTCTCAAAGGCAGCGGAAGCGTGCCCCTACATCTTGAAAGTAGAGTCGCGTATATTCACAGATTTCCCTGCCATCAGGCGTTTGTGTACAAGAAGGAAAATCCGAAAAATCGCACTCTCCCACCATCCAGCGGGAGATTCGCCGAGCTTTGCTACTTCGGCATTGATAGCCGGCATATATGGGGGCGTCCTTTTTTCTTTCCTCTTCTCCGCACCCACCAGTGATTCCGTGGGAGTGATTATAGGTGAATTCTTTTCCGGCTGGGTATTTGGAAGAGCCAAAAGAGGGAACAGCCACAAAAAATCCGGCCAAGAGCGGAGCAATGAGAAGATGCTTCATCGAAAAAATCCTTTGTAATGGATGAATCAGGGTCCGATCTCCGTCACGGCGGGATTCTGTTATACCCAGCTGCTAGCTTCATTGCCAGTTTTGAAATGTGAAAAAAGCGAGGGAAGTTAGAAAATCAAAAGGTCTTAAAAGCTAAGGATTCAAGGGCGATTGCTGTTGCGTCTGCACTGCAGTGTACTGCCAAATCAGGCTTTCAAAATAGGCCCACGATAGCTTTCGATCTGCGCTTTCGGGTATCGGACTGAACGCGCCATAAATCTTATCGATCAGTTCCAGGAAGTAGTCCTGTTGGCGGGACACCTCTTTGGTGCGACGGGCTTCGATCCAGGAAAACTCGAGCTCGTTGGCAAGAGAAGAAATAAGTGAGTGAAGCTCAGGCTGTTTCTGGAGAAGCGGTTCGACAATAGCTCCAGATTCACAGCGATAGTAGCTGGTCCAGGAATCGCAATCCAAGGAGCCGCCGAAGGCCCGGCACTCACGATCGCGAGAGCGGCCTCCGAGGCCCGGCCGGTTCCAGAAGGTTTCCGGGTGCGCGATCTCGGCTTCCGCTTCATGCGAGAAGCTCAGTCTCGAGATCACGGTGCGCTCGTTTAGAAAGAGGAAGCCGTGCCTCTCTTCCACTCTCCCTTGCTGGTTAAGGGCGCGCACGGTGCCGATATCGCCCGGGCGCGGCTCTTCCTGAGGCGAGAGTTGGCGGCAGCGCCCGCTGGAATCGAGCGAGGCGGAGAATTCGGGATCGTGCACATAGGTGTAGTGCTGCCGAAGGCCTTTGAGGAACAAGGTGGTTCCCCAGCAGTTTGGCCCGTCTACATAGGAGGGGCGATCAGCAATGGCTTTCAGGTGATCGGAGAGAAGGCCGGAGAGAGAGAGGGTGCACTGGCCATCTGAGGTGCGGGAAATTGCGGCGCTTGCATTTCCGAGGTGCTCGGGTGCGATTGCCTGGCTTGCCAGCCTGGCCACTTGCGAGGCTTCCGAGCAGGAAAGCTCGAGCGGGCGTGCGTGGGCCGAGGGGAAAATAAAGCAGGCGAGAAAGATGGTGAGAGCTAGCCTTGGAGCTGGCATTCAATGAGTTCCTCAAATCACGGAAATAATGCGATGCATTAATATCATGAAATGGTGAGGAGTGCCAGCTGGCCAGGATTGAAATGGCTTTTAATTACAGTGCTTTATGGCAGCTCTCTGTGCGAAAGCGTTTAGCGGCTCCGAAGCGCAACCAGCCGCTGCGATCTTCCCTGTAGAGCGCGAGCACGCAGCCAGGCTTTGCACTTTCTTTATCCTCTTCGAGCCGAAGAGCGAAGTGCCGGCCTTTCAAGCGGAGGCCGAAATCGTAGGTGAAATCCGTGTGTTGCCAGTTGGATTCCACGCCAAGCAGGTGCCTCTCGAAAGAATCGCGATTGGTTTTGAAGTCGAGGGTGCCGCCAAATTCCGGCGTGAGATCAAACTCGAGATCAAGCACCGTATAGCAGCTCTCGAGATCATGGCCCCAGTGTTTTGGGGGAGTGCTCACGCTGGTTTCTTCCAGGATCTCCAGAGTGGCTTGGCCCGCTCTCCAGCTTTGCGAGTAGCGGATGCTGGCCTCGTTCTCATAGCGATAGTGCTGGCCGAGCACCCAGGAAGCCTTGGTTACGCACACCAGGCGGGGAACAAAAGTGATACCGGAAAGCTCGATCCCGCTCTGGTTTTCCAGGGTGAAGCGCATTTCGCCCGTGGGCCTCAGGGTGGCGGATTTCGGCGCACTCGCCATAGTGATCGTGGGCAGCAGCAAAGCCAAAAGAGCCAGTTTCATGGGGGGGAATCCTTTCGGCACGGGTGAGCGCTTCTCTCATAAGTGGATTTGCGAAGCAATCCTGGCCCCGAATTTTGGCGGTTTCGCCTAATTTAGGTATGCTTGGCGGATGCCACACCTAAGCCCCGAGCAAGATGCATTCTGGCAACGCTATCAGGCCTCCGTAAAAGAGGTTCCGTGTGATTCAGAAGTTTACGCTTCGATCGCTGGAGACGAGAGAAATGCCGACGCGCTTTTGCAGCTCTATCTGGATGGTAAAAAGAGCGCAGGGAGTGGGCTGGCAAAAGACTATGAGGTGAGCGGTGAGCCGCTCCCTGAAGTGGGCCGCTATTGGATGATTCTCGATAGCAAAGGCCACCCGAGGTGCCTGGTGAAAACAGTGAAGGTGGAAACTCATCGCTTTGATTCAGTGCCGGAATATGTGGCCAAAGCGGAAGGCGAGGGGGATCTTTCCTTGCAGTATTGGAAAGATGGGCATGCTCGTTTTTTTCAGCCTTATTTGAAAGAGCTCGGGATTGAGAAGCTCGAAGAGGCGGAAGTGGTTACAGAATTTTTTGAAGTGGTTTTTCGGGAGTGATGCCTAAATAACAACGTCTTCGATCTTGAAAGCATAATCCCTGCTATAACCTTTTTATGCCCACAGAATTGCCGCATCCCTCTCCTTTTCCCGTAGATGATTTTCTAAAACGCCTCGGATTGAGCGGGGCGCCTTCCGCTGATGAAAACGGCCTGCTGCAGCTTCATCGAGCGCATTGCCTTTCGATTCCTTTTGAAAATCTCGATCCCTTTCTTGGGCGCCCCGTGCCTCTTGATCTGCCTTCCCTCTGCGGGAAGGCCCTGGAGAAACGAAGGGGAGGCTACTGCTTTGAACTCAATTCTCTTTTTCTGGCTGCGCTCGAGGCTTTCGGCTTTCAAGCTCGCCCTGTGCTGGGGCGTGTGTTTATGGGGAGGCCCATGGGAGGGCCTCGCACGCATCAGGCGAGCCTCGTGGAGATAAAGGGGAGAACATGGCTGGCGGACGTAGGCTTTGGAGGCCCAGGCCTCGTGGAGCCGATTCCGTTTGAGGCTGGCTTCGAGGGAGAGCAGGGTGGAAGAAAAATCCGCCTTCGGCACGATTCTGAATGGGGTATGCGCCTTGAAGATGAGCTCGAAGGCAGCTGGCGCACACTTTATGCCCTGCCTGAGGAGAAAGTGATTCCTGTGGATATGATCGCAGGCAATCACTACTGCGCCACTCATCCTGACTCCATTTTTCGCAACAATCTTTTCTGCGCTCTTCCCACGGAAGAGGGGAGAATTACGGTGTGGGATAGATCGTTGATGATGCACAGCTCACGCGGCAAAGAGGAGAAGATGCTGAAAGGGCCCGAAGAGTTGAAGCACCTTTTCCGGGATTTGCTGCAGCTGCCGGTTACAGAGCGGGAAATCGAAGCTCTCCATCAGAGGCTTCCGGCACTCCAATCTTAGGCCGCCGCCCGCTTCTTCCTCTTCACCGCCCACTGAGCCGTGAGGCTCATCACAAGATCGCCCATCACATTGATCACGGTGCAGCCCATGTCTACCAGGCGATCCACCCCGAGAATCAACGGAATTCCGGTGGGGGGCACTCCTACATTGCGCAAGGTAGCCGTGAGCACGCCGAGGCCCGCACCAGGAACGCCGGGAGTGCCGATCGATGCGCCCACGGACAACGCGATCACCATGAGAAGAGTGGAGGTGCTCACCTGATTGCCGAAGGCCTGAGCCAAAAACAGCGTGGCTGAGGTTTGCCAGATCGCGGATCCCGCCATATTCACCGTGGTGCCGAGCGGGATCACCAGCTCGGCGATCTCATCTTCAATCGCGAGATTTTCTTTCGCCACTCTCAGGGTGGTGGGCATGGTGGCGGCGGAGCTTGACAGGGAAAAGGCCAGCAGCAGGGCTTCTTTCGTGCGGGAAAAAAAGGATAGAGGGCTCATTCCGGTGATCAGAAGGATCCAGATCGCATAAAGCAGTGCCATCACGATGAAGCCCGCGAAGGTGCAGGCCAGGTATCCGAACATGCCGGAAAGCACCTGCAGGCCCGAATGCACCACAGCTCGGAGCATCAGGCCGAAAACGGCCAGGGGCGCGATCCGCATGATCATCGTGATCACGCGCAGGCAGAGGGATTGAGTGCCCACGAGGAATTGCTTTAACGGGGCGCTATGCTTCTCTTCCATCTGGGAAAGCACGAGACCGAAGAGAAAGCTGATGATCAGCACTTCGAGCAGATCTCCCTTTAGGAGAGATGCCAGCGGATTGGTGGGAATGAATCGAAGAATGGTTTCAGGCGTGAGATTGAAGCGCGCGCTTTCCGCCATCATGGAGCCACCGCCCAGATTCAATGTGGCTCGGATGCCGGCACCCGGTTGCAAAAGCTCCGTAAGAGTGACCCCGATCGTAGCCGCCACGAAAGTGGAGAGCACCACGAAGATCATGGCTGATGTGCCGATGGTTTTGGAGCGTTGTCCCACCCCGGAAAGGGCCAGCACTATCGAAGACAACACCAAGGGTACGATCACCATCTGAATCACGGCAAGATAAACGGATCCTGGCAGGGCCAACCAATCCGCCGTGGAACGGGCCCAGCTGCCCTGGGATTTTTGCTCCAGGGCAAGCAGAGCATATCCGCCCACGATGCCTAGAACGAGGGCAAGAAGGAGCTTGGCCCAAAGACGGGTACGAAGAAAATCTTCGAGGCCTCTTTGGGCCGACTGCAAGCTGGTGAGGGAGATAAACGGAAGCATGCCTGAATTGTACTGCCGTGAGGTGCGTCATCACAATCCTTTGGCGCTGGGGAAAAAGGAGAAAGCGCCCGCTCCAGGCAGAGCAGGCGCTTCTGATTCTATTTTGTTTTAGTTTCCGGTGGTCATTCTCACGTAACGGCTGGCATAGGCCTCAATGCCTTCTCTGCGCTGATCGATATCCTTCTCCAGGTCCTGAAGATGGCTGTATCGATAGCAGTGGGCGCGGTGAGCGTCAGAGAGCGTGCCGAGAGGGGGAATTTGGCCGTTCTGAATCATCGCATGGCATTTTGCCTGATCGGCTTTGGGCAATATAGAGAAAAAGAATTTACCCAGGGCCTGGGAATCCAGGTGCAGATAGCGATGCACCATCACGGCCACATCGTCGGCATGTTCCTCATAGGTATAAAAGCCCACTTTGTCCAGCGATACGCTGCTCTCCACTTTGCGCATTTCCTCCCGGATCGGGCCCACAAGCTTCTGGAAGCCGCTCGTGATGTCCGCAGAGGCTTCAAACTCCTTAGCCATCTCGGAAAAGGCGGGATCGCTCTGCAGGGTTTCTTCAGGTATTCCCGTGGCATGGCTGAGAAGGGCGATGAGGCTGGCGTTCTTTCCACTCAGGCAAGCGGTTTCATCCTCGATCAAACGCCTTCCGATATCCGAAATCAGCGGCAGTTTGGTATGGTCGATCACGGGCTTTTCTTCAAGCGGGGAAATCGGCTGAAATCCCTGCCAGAGGCTGTAGCTCACGTTCGCCGAGGAGCAGGCCTTGGTTTTTTCATACAGCTCCGTTCTTGCCTGTTTCCAGGCCCGCATCAGGTAGGGCGCAGGAAGATTCTTGGAGGGTAGATCGCGAAGCTCTTCGTTCGTGAGCATTCCAGCGAGCCTGGCGCCCGAAACCCAGCGATTCATTGTGGCATCGAGTTCCTGGTGACGAGTGGCTTCGTAGCCTATCCGGGTTTCTTCCAGGGGAAAATAGTGATTGATACGCTCCTGATACTGAGGGAGCAGGTGGCGGAATACGGAATGGCTGAGCTCATGAGCGATAATCCCGGAGATCGGAGCGCGATTGTCCACTCCTCCCGCCATATCGAGCAGGCCTGTGAGCACCACGATAGCATGGGCGATTTTATCCGGGCTGGGCTCCAGGGAGTATCTTGCCACGAAAGCGTTGGTAACTTCGGTGTCGAAGATCACCACCGGAGGCTCGTTCAGATCCTTGGTCTGCTCGGGAAAGAGCGCGGTGTATCCGCGCCAGAGATCATGCACATAGGATTGGAGCTTCGCGTAGCGGGGATCAGAGGAGGGCAGCAGCTCCAACTTCCTGGCCCCGAAGTTTTTCTCCAGCCTTGGCTTCATCTGCTCGGCCCAGGCCATGGCGGCCTCTTGATTCGGAAAGAGCACGTGCACATTTTCCCCGGGCTCGGCGGTGGCGGGGAACTGTGCCGCGCGCAGCCGGGCTTCGAGCCTTGCATCTTCTTCATGGGCATAGGGGAAGATAGCGGCATTGGCCTGGGATGATAGAGCTAAGGCTATGGCTAGGATAGATATCCTGGTCGTGATTCGCATTTTGACTCCTGTGCGGTGTGATTTTTGGAAGGTCGCACCAAGTGCGGCCGCGAAGGCGAATGCTTTGCCAGAAATCCTGGCACAAGGATCAGTTTTCGATCATCGCTTCGAGTTGCTCGATGTCGAAAGGCTTGGCAAGCCAGTACTCGATCTGTAGCTCCGAGGCTCTCTCGGCGGCGTCTACCGCCGCGGTCACGAGAATCAGCTTGCATCCCGGCTGGATCAGCTCTTTAACCGCCGCCGCACATTTCGGGGGGGCCATGCCGGGCATGAAGTAATCGAGAAGCACTGTCTTTACTCGATCTTTCTCTCGCCGCAGAATTTCTACCGCCTGACAGCAGTCGGCTGCTTCGAGGAATCTCAAAGAATGGATCTGCGCCAGCATCGCGATCAGGCCACGAAAGTCTTTGTCGTCGTCTACAACCAGCAGCGTGTCGAGCCCAGACGATCGAATCATAGCGGGATCTCCAGTAGAAACTTGTAGCCTTGGTCGGGAACGGCGTCCACCGTCATGGAGCCGTTGTGTTGTTTTGCCACAGCTCTGGTAAATCCGAGCTCCATGGCCAAACGCCCTGAGCTTTCCGATTCAAACTGAGATTGATTCATCAGGCTGAAAAGGTCCTGCACGTCCCCTGCCTTGGCGTTTTCGCTTTTTGCGAATACCTCGAGGCAAGCCACTCCTTTTTCTGCTTTTAGGCTGGAATGGATTTCGGAGGTATTCCCCGAAAGCCCGGAAGCAAAAATCAGGAGGCTGGTGATCCCGTTTTCGAGAAGTTTCTCATCCTCCCAGCAGGAAAAGATGATCTGGAGCCGAGCTTGTGACTTTAGCGCCCGGGATCTGAAGCTGAATTTCTTTTGTGGTGGCTTTTACTGTTTCGGCCAGATCTACTCTTTCCGACCTGAATTTCCATTTTCCCCCGTGCACTTTTGAGGAAAGCAGCACTTCTTCCACGATGCGGCTGATCCTCCATACCTGGGAATGGATCACGGAAGCCGCTCTCTCTTTCAGGCCGGGAGTGTTTCCGTATTTCAAGAGTGCCGAAGAATAGCCCTGGATTGTGGTGAGAGGAGTTTTCAGCTCGTGGGCTGCGATCGAAAGAAACTTCTCTCGCTCGGCATCCCGGTGCTCGATGGCGCGAAAGCCGCTGTTGAGAGCATTGGTGAGTATGGATATCTCGTCCCGGCTCTGTTCCAGCTCGAGATCATTCACTCCATACTCCTGGAACTGCTTCACCTTTTGAACCAGTAAGCGCACCCGGGGGGCAATTCCCTGGTAAACCCGGTAGCCAAGGAAAAGAAAGAGAGCCAGCGCAACGAGGCAGGTAACCAATAGCAAGGAAAGCGCGAGATTCACTCTCGTCTTCACCTGTTTCGCTATCGCCTCCGAGACCTCCGATTGCAGTGCGGCTAACGATTCGAGGGTGTTGATGATCGTGCTTGCATCGGATCGGTCCAGCGCCTCGTTCAGCGAGTGCAACAGCTGCCCGCGCCGTTGGATCAGGGCCAATTGCCCCGCATGTTCCAAATCGGAACGAAACCGCCGAGCCTCCGTATTTTCCTCTTGGTCTCTCTTCCAGTCTTCCATGCTTTCCTGGTGGAATTTGCGAATCTCCTGCAGGTCGAGTGCGGTGGCTGCCGAGTGGCCGAGTGCCGGGCGAAGCGCCTTCAGCATGGCGCTGAGCTTGGCCGCGATACGCGCCGTGGTGCGAACCTGGCTCGAAGCGAGGTGCTGTGATTCTGATTCCACCCATCTCAGCGATCGGGCGGCCACCAAGGCTACGAAAAGCTCTGCGAGGGCGGCACACAGGATCAATGCAAGGAGGCGGCGGCTCACTGAAACGCCGGGCTTGGATTTCCACATCGAATGTAATTTCCTTAGCTTCTTTAGCTTATCCCTTAATATTGGGCAGGATCGGTGCAATACTGATGCCTGGTTCGCTAGTGCTTGGCAGGATCCGACGGAATGAAGTTCGTTTTAACCACATTAGTCTCGGCCCTGATCATCGCCTCCGTGGCGGAGATCGGAAAACGCTCCTCCTTGATGGCGGCCATTCTCATTGCGCTTCCCGTTACCTCGCTACTGGCGCTGATCTTTCTCTATCTGGAAACCGGGGAGGTGGCGAAAATTTCCGCTCTCTCCATGGGAATCTTCTGGCTCGTGCTTCCCACCTTGCTGTTCTTTCTGATGCTGCCGGCTTTGCTTCGGCTGGGATTGGGTTTTTGGATGGCGCTTCCGGCCTCCGCGGCCGCCATGGTGGGAGTGTTCTGGGCTTATAGCTGGATGCTCGGGAAGTTCGGGATCAAGATTTAGGAAATGAAAAAGGGAGCCCCGGTACCGGAGCTCCCTCTGATGTTTCTTTCAGGTGTTATTTTCTGAGATCGAAGCGGTCCAGGTTCATCACCCTGTTCCAGGCGTTCACGAAGTCCCGCACGAACTTCTGGCGGCCGTCGTCGGAAGCATAGATCTCCGACACAGCCCGAAGCTCGGAATGAGATCCGAAGATCATATCCACGGGGGTGGCAGTCCAGCGAGCCGCGCCCGTTTTTCTGTCCACGCCCTCATAGAGGCCTTCGTTTTTCTCCGACTTCTGCCATTTCGTGCCCATATCTAGCAGGTTCACGAAGAAATCGTTGGTGAGCACGCCGGGCTTCTTCGTGAGCACCCCGTGGGAGGAATGGCCTGCATTGGCGTCGAGCGCCCGCATGCCGCCGATCAGCACCGTCATTTCCGGAACCGAAAGGTTGAGCATGAGGGAGCGGTCCACGAGCATCTCCGCAGGGGAGAGGAAGGCGCGATCGCTGTAGAAGTTGCGGAAAGCGTCGGCCTTGGGTTCGAGAACCGCGTAGGCGTTCGCATCCGTTTGTTCCTCCGTGGCGTCCATGCGGCCGGGAGAGAAGGGCACCTTCACGGAATAGCCTCCGTCTTTGGCTGCCTTCTCCACGGCAGCTACGCCGCCGAGCACGATCAGATCCGCCATCGACACCTTCTTGCCTCCGGCGCTGCGGTTGAAGCCGGCCTGGATTTTTTCCAGGGCTTCGAGCACCTTGGCCAGTTCCGCCGGATCGTTCACCGCCCAATCTTTGGCGGGAGCAAGACGAATCCTGCCTCCGTTGGCTCCGCCCCGCATATCCGTGCTGCGGTAGGTGGAGGCGGATGCCCATGCCGTACGCACCAGCTCGGGCACGCCGAGGCCGGAGCGGAGGATGCGCGCCTTCAAGGTGGCGATATCTCCTGCACCGATGAGCGCGTGCTTGCGGGCCGGTAGGGGATCCTGCCAGATCAGGTTTTCTTTGGGCACTTCCGAGCCGAGATAGCGGGCTTTCGGCCCGAGATCGCGGTGGGTGAGCTTGAACCAGGCTTTGGCAAAAGCAAGCTCGAACTCTTCCGGGTTTTCCAGGAAGCGCTTCGAGATTTTTCCGTAGGCCGGGTCCATTTTGAGAGCGAGGTCGGTGGTGAACATGATGGGGGCGTGCCTCTGGTTCGGGTCGTGCGCGTCCTGCACCATATTGGCGGCCTGGCCGTCTTTAGGCACCCACTGGGTTCCTCCGGCCGGGCTTTTCGTTTTTTCCCAGTCAAAGGCGTAGAGGTTGGCCAGGTACTGGTGGGTCCAGGCGGTGGGGGCCGCGGTCCAGGAGCCCTCAAGCCCGCTGGTGGTGGTATCGCCTGCATTTCCTTTTCCGCATTTGTTCTTCCAGCCGAAACCCTGTTCTTCCAGGCCTGCGGCGGCAGGTTCTACGCCCACGCATTTCGATGGATCCATTTTGCCGTGGGCCTTGCCGAAGGTGTGCCCGCCGGCGATCAAGGCCACGGTCTCCTCGTCATTCATCGCCATGCGGCCGAAAGTTTCACGGATGTCGTGAGCGGCGGCGATGGGATCGGGATTGCCGTTCGGGCCTTCCGGATTCACGTAGATCAAGCCCATCTGCACGGCGGCGAGAGGGTTATCAAGCTTGCGGCCGCTCTTGTAGCGCTCATCCGCGAGCCACTTTTTTTCCGCTCCCCAGTAAACCACGTCGGCTTCCCAGTCGTCGGTTCGGCCACCGGCGAAGCCGAAGGTTTTGAAGCCCATGGATTCCAGGGCCACGTTGCCCGTGAGCACCATGAGATCGGCCCACGAGATCCGGTTGCCGTATTTTTTCTTTACGGGCCAGAGAAGGCGGCGGGCTTTATCGAGGTTGGCGTTGTCGGGCCAGCTATTGAGAGGCTCAAAACGCTGTTGGCCGCCGCCTGCGCCTCCGCGCCCATCGGCCACGCGATAGGTGCCGGCGCTATGCCAGGCCATGCGGATGAAGAAGGGGCCGTAGTTGCCCCAGTCGGCTGGCCACCAATCCTGGGAGGTTTTCATTACTTTTTCGATGTCTTTCTTCACCGCCTTGAGATCGAGCTTTTTGAATTCCGCAGCGTACTGGAATTTCTTATCGAGAGGGCTCGACTCCGCTCCGTGCTGGCGGAGAGGGGAGAGATCAAGGCGCTCCGGCCACCAGAACTGGTTGTTCGGGGCCTGGTTTTCCATCGACATTTTCGATGAGCTCTCAGCTGCTGCAATTGCCGGAGCAGAGGTGATCGCCAGGATCAGAAAGGCAGATAGTTTGGTTGGTAGCATAGGTCTCCATCGCAATAGTTGAACTGACAAAGAGCGTGCTGCCTGGCTCGAAAACCAGACGGCATGCACTGAAGCGAAACAAGGCAAGGGTAAGCCAGGAAGTTACAGGAGGCATTTTGCAGGCCGCCAATTCGTTCAAAGCCACGATTGCTGTTCGTTCACTATGCCGAGGGAGAGTGCGGGCGGGAAATCGATTGTGCCTATGGAATGATAGAGAATGCCTATGATGGGGCAGAATAGGGCCCTGCCACGAGAAGGAAGGCAGGGCCGGGACTTTTACTGCTCAGAACAGGTGCCGGTACCGAGCACCAGGAATTCCTTCGCGTCATGATCGATCACCACGCGAAGGGTGTATTCACCCACGGCGCCGTGGATTTTATCTTCGAACATCTTCAGGTATTGCGCGGTGCCTGCCATGAAGTCTCCATTCATGGTTTGCAGCGCGGCTTCGAGATCCGAGGCAAGGCCGTGAATCGTTTCTTTTTCCGAATCGCGGGCCGAAGGAGCCGCCAGGCTCAAGAGGGAATGCTCCAGTTTTCCGGGAGTGAGCTCCTGCCGGATCAAAAGACCGAAAGAATAACTCATCTCGTTCGGCTTGGCTTCAGCCACCAGCTCATTCACGTCGAGGGTGATGTGTTCCCCTTCCTGTTGATTCACGCTCTTGGATTTAAGGACCAAACGAGGGCAGTTGCCGTAGCCTTCTCTCGCGATCGCGGCGGCGGCTTTTTGGGAGAAAGCTTCCAGGGCCGGGTGGGAAAAGGTTTCGATGGGTTGGGGAAGGGCCCACGCGGAAAGAGAAAAAAGGGCGGAAAAAACCACGGTGATGATGCGAAACATACGCGCCTCCATAAGGCCGACGGGTTAACGGCCGGAGAAGGGTTTACACCCGATTGATGCTCTGAGACAAGTGGGCAGAAATTCCATGGTGCGGCTAAAGGCGGGAAATGACGGGCCTATCCATGGTCGGCCAGAAGGAAAATCACGGAAATTCTACGGATCTCGAACTCGAAATTCAGTCAAAGATCGGTTAGGGTTTGCGCCATGAAATACGGAATGCTTTTGGGACTGTTTTTTTTGCTTAGCGCCAACGCCTGGAGTGAGGGAGCGGAAAGCAAAAAGACCAAAGCTGCGATCGTGGAAGAGGGGCCACAGATCGTGGAGGCAGTGGACTGCAAGAACGGGCAAGATACCCGTCGGCTCGAGGTGCAAACCCGCGATGCCGGCTGCGTGCTTTTGTATACGAAGTTCGGCAAAACCCTGCAGATCGGGCAATCCCGCCGCAATGTGGAGCTTTGCCGGCAGAAACTGCACGAAGTGAAAGCCAACCTGGAAAAAGCCGGGCATAGCTGCAAATGAGCCTGGCCGGCCGTTAGCTATTCAAGCAGCGCTTCGAGCTTGTCGAACGATCCGGTCCATCCGCCCATCATACCGGGTTTCATTTTCACGAAAGCTTCGATCTCCTCTTTTGTCCCCTTGGGCTCCCAGAGAACGGTCACTCTGGTGTGCTCCGCATCCTCCTGCGCCAGCTTTACGGTGGTGAGCACGCTTTCCGGCCAAACGGGCAGCATCGGGTGGCGGGAGAGGTTTCCTTTTTCGTCGAGGAACTCCTGCGAGTAAACCAGCCGGTCGCTGCGCAACTCGTGGTACCGGATCCGTCCTCTCAGCACCATGGAGTTTCCGCTCATCTGGTAGGTTACCGTGCTCCCCTCCTTGATCTCTCCGTCTACGACCTGCATTTCCATTCCGGTGGGAGCGAGCCATTGGCTGAAATGCTCAGGCTTGGTCCATAGGGCGTGCATCGTTTTCAAATCACAGTGAAAGGTGCGGGCGATCACGAAGATCTCTTTTCCGCTCTTTCCTTTCTCCACATATTCGGCGAGGCGATCCCAGGTGGATTCTCCGTTGGCTTTCTTGATGAAGGCCTTGATCTCTTTTGCGGCCTCAGGGGTGGAAAGCGCCATCGTCATTTCCAGTTTGGTTTTCCCGTTTTCCTCCGAGAAGAGGGCGGTCACGCGAAACAGGGGTGGGCGATCATCGCTGCCGCCGTGGTCGTAGACGAGTTTTTTTCCCTCCTCCACCTCATGGTAAACCGTGTGGTTGGGATAGTTGGTGCCGTCGGGGCCGTGCATAGTATAGCGCCAGTGGCCCCCCGGGCGCAGATCCTTGCTGTGAGTGGTGAGAGTGAAGCCCCGCGGGCCCCACCACAACTTCACCTGCTCGGGATCCGTCCAGGCGTCCCACACCATGGAGAGAGGGGCATCATAGAGCCTGGTGATATAGAGTTCGTTGGCTTTTCTATTTCCGGCGGCCATGGGGCTTTCCTTTCCGTTTTTTCTTTTCCTGTACGCTTTTCAGATAGAGATCCAGGCGGTCGAGGCTCTCCTCCCAGAAGCGCCGGTAGTGCTCGATCCAGTCGTCCACCTCGCGGAGCCCTTCGGGATTGATGCGGCAGGGGCGGAATTGAGCTTCTCGTCCTTTCGTGACAAGGCCGGCTCGTTCCAGCACCTTGAGGTGCTTGGTGACGGCGGGAAGGCTCATGTCTTTCAGGAAAGGCTTGGCCAGATCCGTTACGCTGGCTTCCCCCTTGGACAACCGGGCGAGCATGGCTCTGCGGGTGGGATCCGAAAGGGCGGAAAAGGCGAGGCTTAGAGGATCGAGCTTTTCGGCGGCGGACATGGCTGGGGTTCCTTATGGGGGCTTAGATAATTATCTAAATAGTTAATTAACCTATAAGTTAAATATAAGGCAAAAAAGAAGCCCGGTCAAGCCGGGCTAAAGCGCGGATTTCTAGCGATAGGCCGGGAGGCGCCGGTAGCTGACCTTCCCGCCGCTCACAGGAATGGAGGCCGGAAAGTACGAGGCCGGGATTCTTGCGCCGTTCGTGTGGTAGTGAAGGCTGAGCTGGATGTTTCCGCCTTCGCTGATCTCCAGCACGGCGAACCCACGTGGAGCCACTGCGCCCTTGGAGTAGAGCTTTCTCGGCGCGTGAGCGCAGGGCATGGAAAGGATCTTTATTTTTTTTCCATCGGAGTTCCTCGTGAGCTCCGCGGGATAGGGCGCGTGGGAATGGCCCACGGCGAGGAGATCCACGCCACCATCCAGCAGGATATCCATGAGCGATCCCGGCTGGCCCACCTGCTCCTTGCTCAGCACTTCTTTGTATTTGTTGCCTACGCTCGGATCGAGAACGGCATAGGGGGGCACATGGCCGAAGGCAATGCGGGCTCTTGCGCTTTTCGCTTCCGGAGTGCGGAGCACAGCTCTCAGCCAGGATTTCTGTTCCGCATTGTTGGCGAGAGTGAAGGCTTGGGTGCTGCGAAGAACCAGAAAGAAGACCCCATCCATCGTATAAGCCCAGTAGTAGGGGTATTTGTCCGGCGCGCCCGGCGCCTGCACGGGTTTCACCTTTAGGCTGGCCCGCTGGCTCTGCCAATAGCGCACGAACTCGGCGTTCTCGGCCCGGAAGGTATCGCGTCCGGTATAAGAAGGGGCGTCGTGGTTGCCGGGAGAGAGCACGAAGCTTACGCCTTCCTGGTCGTGGATCGGCTTTACGAACTTTTCGTCGAACTCTTCCCACATCTGTCGAACCACGGTTTGGTACGGAACCTGCCCGCCATAGCTCAGGCATTCGCCTCCCACGGCATCCCCGGTGGAAATCACGTGGTCGAGCTGGAAGCCGGCGAGCAGGCTTCGAAGGGTTTGCGTGGAGTTTGACGGATATCCTGTTTTGCAGGAGCTTCCGTTCATATCGGCGATTATGCCTATGGTGAGCGGTTTCTGTTTTCCGTAGGCCGCGCCCGCAAATGCGAACGCCAAGAGAGCTAATGCTGGGAGGTATTTCATTGCGCTTCTTCCTTAAAGTGCGATGAACGAACGGTTTGAACGATCAGGCTTTGCTTGAGCTTACCACCGGCGGAAAACACTCATCCAGGTTTCTCTTCACCTGCTGGAAGGTAGGGGCGCTCAAAGTGCGCCGAGAAAAGTCTCGAGCTCTTTCCTTTCTGTTTCGCTCAGGGAAGCGCCGGAGGGAGGCATGAGTTTATTCTCCACGAGAAAGCGGATCGGCATGAAGTGCTGCCTTCGCAAATCGCTTCGGCCGGCTTTTTCCGAATGGCATTTCACGCAGGCCTTCAGCCGAAGCGGCTCATTCAGATAGGCATGCCGGGCCGCGAACTTTTTTTCCGGCGCTTTCGTTTCTTCATGCGGTAGCAGGGCACCGTAAGATCTGATCCGACGGTTCCAGGCCTTGATGATCAAACGCTCCTTGAGGCCGAGGGGGTGCGTGGAGGAAGCGAAATTGGGACGAATCGCACGTGGTCCGTTGGCGTGGCAGAGATAGCAGGCCACCTTGAAGGGAAGCTCTTTTTCCCGCCCGCTCCAGGAAAGCGCTCCTGGAGCGAGCTGGTAAAAGCGGGCGGTTTTTTGCTCCTGGTTCACCACGATCGCGAGCTTATCCCAAGCGGGGTGCGGAAGGCCGGCGCCGCTGTGGCTTTGCTGCATGATCCAGATGTCGTTCACGCCCTGCTTCTCCATGCGGATCCGGTTGATCACGGGCCCGCCCTCTTTGGTAAGCGATTCCCTCGATTCGAATTCCACCGGAAACCCGGAAGACAGGGCGTTGTAGGAATAGAAGGCGCCCAGGCCGGGGGCCAAGGCGCAAAGGGGCAACCACGGAGGGAGTTTCTTAAAAAGGCGATGTTTCATGGCAGGTGAAGGTTTGCGCCTTTCCTTCATAAACCAGCCGGGCTTGTTTCTTACCCGGCTCGAGATCTTCGCAGCTGCCTCTCCCGCAGGGGGGCCTGCTGGAGAAGGAATAGTAGAACTCGAGCTCGGCCGCCTGGCCCGCCTGGTCCACGAGGGAGTAACGCAGCATGGGTTTCTGATCGTTGTAGTCCTTGAGCCCTTGCAGGTTGATGGTGGAACCGCTGAAGCTGGTGAGCGTGGCGTTCACGCTCAAGCCCACGCGGGTAGGGCGTGTTTTCACCTCAAGCTGGCTGCGGAACTCGTTTCCCACGCATTGGGTGGTGGCGGCGGACGCGAGGGCGGGCGCCATGAATAGAAGCAGAGTAAACGTTTTCATCATTACCTCTCAGGAAATCAGGCGAAATTGCCTGCTCTCTTGAGTAGCCCAAGGGCTTGTTTTGGAAAAATTAATAGTTTTAATGGAATGATCTAAAAAATAGATAATTGAGGCGAAAAAAAGCCCCTCTAGAGGGGCCCTGGCGGAGGGAGGGGGTTTCTACTCGCACTGAAAGCCGGCGGCCTCGAGCCTTCCCCGGATTCTCTGGAAAACCTCGGTGCAGTGCTGGAGATCATGCTCGGCCGAAGCAACCTCGCTGCTCTCGTTTTGCTTGGTATAGTGCACGCCGCAGCCCGGTTTTTTCTCCACGATCTCGATCAAGCGGGAGTCTCCGGCGCTTTTACAGGCCACTCTATCCGAGGTGGTGGCAGGAGGGGCCGCCCTATGATCCGGCTGTTGAGGGGCCGCTGTCTTGGATTCACTTTTTGCCGTCGCGGCATTTTCCTTGGACTCTGGCTTGGTGCCTTTGCCGGAACAGCCGATCAGGAAGAACAGGGTGCATAGCGCTATCGCGAGTTTCATAAAATTTCCTCCGGATTTTCAGGTTGTGCTTAAAGGTGTAATGGCTTTGCGGCCGCGGATCAATCGATTTCGTTCCCGCTGGAGGATTCCAGCGCCAGAAGATTGGGAAGCGAGATCCAGGTATTGGAACTCGGTCCGAGCTCCGGCGAGAGATAGAGCGCGCCGTGGCTGCCGCCGTCGAGATAAAGAAGGCCCGTGAGCCGGAGTTTCAGGGAGAGAATGGCTTTCACGAGATCGTGCACGTCCACGAGGCCCGGATGATGAAAAAAGAGAACACGGTGATTCGTGTCCACGCCCACGAGCCCCACCTGCCGGTAAACGCTTTTCCCCTGCTTCCACAGCACATTGCTTTTCTCATCGATCATCCGGTGCGACTGAAAAGCGCTCTGGTAGAGGGGGAGATCCGCCTTGCTTCCTATTTTCACGGGAGCATTACTTGCATTCACGGGATCAAAGAGCAGAAACCCACGCAGCCTCGGATTCACCCGTGGGTTGTTCACCCGATCGAAGGTGCGCATATAACCGATGCTGGTTACATAGTCCCTGGCGAACATGGCGGCGTTGGTTGCGGCCACGAAACTATTTTTCTGGGCGAGGCTGCCCAGGCTTTGCCCGCTCGTAAGCGGAGGATTAAGCAGTGAGAGGCGGGCCTGCCTGAGGTTGCCTCGTACGATAAGGAGGCGGTTTTCCCACACCGCGCTCTCCACTCCGCCTAGCTTTTTCCATGCCAGCGTTTCCGAGGAAAGATCGCGATCGGCGGAGAGGGAGTTCTTCTGGGGCCGCTGGGCCGTGGCACAGGCCTGAAGGGCCGAGAGCGCGATCAGGAATGGGAAGAGCGATTTCGTCCTCATGCCTGGAAATGGTAGCATAGGGAAATGCGAATCCTTCTTTTCTTTCTTCTGGTTTTTCTTCCCGCTTGCAGCGCTCCCCGGGTGGTGAACCGGCCCATAGGAGAAGATTTGTGCGTGGAGAGCTGGCACCGGAAACTCGGGCATTGGGAGCTTTGGGATCTTGATCAGAAGATCTTCGTGGCCACGCAGATCGATGAAAAGCGTTGCGTGAAAACCACCAAGCCGCTCGATCTCAGGGTGGTGGTTTTCGGCAAAGTGAAGAGGCGCCATTGCAGGCTGCGGGTATATCCCGGCGATACGGTTTTCGTGGACGACGCGAGAAAACAGCTGACCTGTGAGCTGAAACCCAGCGATCCTTACCGCCCGAAAACAACCATCGTGGGTACGGAATTCAGCGGAGACGCGGTGCCAGAGAAAAAGCCTTGGTAAGGGCTCTCATGCTCAGCTCGGTAAATGGAATCAGCAGGGGCACGAAAAGGTAGAAGCAGCCGCGCGCGCCGAGGGCCGGGAGAAGAAACAGGGATCCGAGCCATAGCCAGAAAAGCTGCAGCAGATAAGCCAGGCCGAAATGCCGGTTGATCCGGAGGCCCGAAAGCCAGCGAAGGAAGGCGAAGCGTTCCAGAAAGGCCTGCGCGCCTGGCGTGGCCGAGAGACGCAAAACGAAAGTTATCCAGAGGAAATGCCCCCAGAACACATAAGGTGGCTGGCGGAACATGAAGCAATAGAAGCCAGGGCCTATGTCCACGCCGAAATAGGAACCCCAGGTGAGAGTGCCCAGCAGCAGGGGCGGGGCCCAGAAAAAAAGCTCCCGGTAGCTCACAGAAGGAAGCCTGTTCCAGAATCTTCCCAAAGCGAAGAAAAGCCAGGGGAACCCGATCCAGGGAAGAAGGAACCAGCCTCCTCGCCCGTCGCTGTCACAGATTCCCACGAGCGCATGCGCTAGGGGAAGTGGAAGGCTCGAGGCCGGAATCCAGTTCCAAAGAGGAAAGAGGAGAAGCACTCCTCCGAGAGCTCCGAAAGCATAAGCCAGCGCCTTGGTGCGGGACAGAAGGAGGAGGCTCAGCAGGCTCACAAGCAGGTAATGGTAGATGTCCCACTCCCAGAAAATCTCCCATCGATCGAAATCTGAATAAATCAGCATCAGCAAAAGCAGGCCCGGGATCACCGCAATCAGGGGGCGCTTGAGGGGCAGGGGGCGGTTGCGAAGCCCGGAGAGAAAGGCGTAGATCGCCACGATCGTGAATCCGGAGAAAGGAAAGGCGCGAGGAAGGGCATCGATCAAGGGCATCGGAGTACCGGCCCAATCGGCGGGATTGTACGGCACGAAGATGAAAGTGGCGTAGGAATGATAGGTGGTGATGCAGAAGAAGGAGAGGGTGCGCAGGAGATCAATGCCATGGAGTACCGGCAGGCGTTTCGGATCGTTCACGGAAAGCTCACTTCAATGCCGTTTGCCGGATCCACGGTAATGGTATCAGCGAGCAGGCCGAACTCGGAATGCACAGCCTCGATCTCCGATTTCAAGGCGGCCGGCGCGATGCCGTGCACATAGGCTTTGAGCTCCAGCCGGTAACGGACATTCCCTGAAGCGGAGCTTTTCACGGAAGAAACCGCCTGGGAAAGAGCGGGAAAGCTGAAGGATGTCGCGGCGGGGGGCGGCCCAGGATGGAAAGGGGAAATGTCTTCCGTCCGTTCCAGCCTTTTTCCTTCAAGGGTAATTTCTCTTTTTCCCGTGAGGAGAGCCCATTGCCCGCTTCCCAGAGTGAATTCGAATCCTATCACCTCCTCTTTGGGTGCGGATGTTCCCGCCTTGCGAACGAGCTCTTTCGTCATCTTTTCGAGCTTCGCGTTTTTTCCCTGAGCGAGGCAACGCAGCTTCACCAGGCGGTGGAGGCCTGCCCCCGGCGCGCTCAGCTTCAGCTGAAACACCGCCAGCCTGCGCTCGCCTCCCGCGGGGTGATACCAGGACTCGCCGGAGCGCGCGCATTGCCGGAGATAGGATCTCGCCTGAGGGCTGAGGTCGCCAGGCTTCAGGTAACGGGATTCCGCCCATTCCAGCAGGCGGGTGTAAACCGAGGCGAAATAGGCAGGTGGAGGATGGCCGAAGAGCTCATCTTGCCATACGGCCTCCGCGTTTGGCAGAGGCAGAAAGGCAGGGGAAAGAAGCAAAAGAGCGAGAAGGCCGGCGCGCTTTACCATCGGATCCTCCTCGGCCTCAGTGCGAAGTTAACCAGTCCGGGATCATCCGCTGGGCCTTCGAGAGCCCAATCGATCGGGGCCAGGTTCAATACCGTGCGCCCGCTCAGGTGGGCCGGAAGGCGCGAGTAATCGAACTCTTTGGGAGAGGGTTTCCGGCTGGCGATCAGAAAAGGCTCAATGGGCCCGAAGGCAAAAAGATCCGGCCAGCCTGCTTCGCGGAGCGTGGCACGGAGGATCTCCTGGGGCCAGGGCCGGGGCGCGCCGGCCAGGATGCGCCGATCACTCCATACAGGAGCGTCCAGGATCAGGAAGCCGTCCTCCGAAACGAGATGGCGGAGCGATTCGTAGAACTCCACGCTATAGAGCTTGAGCAGGTCATAAGAAGTGGGAAAGGGCAGATCGGCGAAGATGCCGTCGAATTGCTGCGTGGAAGAGCGGGCGAAGGCAAAAGCATCGTTGAGCACCACCTCCACTTTCGGGTTGGAAAGGGAATCTCCGTTCATCTCCCGCAATACTGGATGCTCTTTTGCGAGCCGGATCATGCCGGGATCCAGCTCCACCATCACAATCTTCTCCGCGCCGGCCCGCAGCAGCTCCCGGGCTAGCAGACCGTCTCCTCCCCCGAGAATCAGCGCGGATTTTACCGGGCGCCTTAGTAGGGCCACCGGGGCAAGGGCCATGGACTCGTGGTAACCTGGCGAGCTTTCCCTGCTGAACTGCGGCTGAAAATTGAGGTACATGGCGAAATCCGTACGGAGTGGCTCGGAGAGGAGGAAACGGTCAGGAATCAGATCCACGGTTTGGTAGGCCGTTTGGTGCCGTTCGATCGGGGCGAAGCCGCCGAGCGCGTGATACCAATCGTGAAGGGCCGAAAAAGTGAAGCTTGGAAGGCGAAGCTCGAGATAGGAGGTTTTCATCGTGGCCTGTTCGAGCTGCTCCTTGCCCGCGAGCACTCCTTGGCCGAGCAGAAGCAGGGAGAAAGCCGCGGGAAGGGCGCGGAAAATATTTTTTCCCTCTTGAGGAAGAAAGCAGATCACGGCGGCGCCGCTCAGATTCAGCCAGCTGATGATAAGTCCCGAGCTGGCGAGATCGGTATGAGGGGCGAGGAGATAAGAAACCAGAAATGCCCCTCCTATGGCGCCAAAGTAGCTGAAAGCCAGAATGCGGGTTACGGCTCTTTCTTCCCCTCTATTGCCGAGCCAGGCGGAAAGAAGCGGAAGCTCGGCCCCGGTGAGCAGGCCGAGGATGAGGGCGAGCGGCTGAAAGAACGCCAGGGTGAATTCCCGTGTGGCTGGGCCGAAGGCGCGAAGGAGAGAGGTGTCGGAGGAAAGCTCCAGGAAGATGATGCCCAGCTCGCAAAGGGGCACGAGCAGAGCTCCGAGAAGAGCGAGAATCCATTCGAGGTAAAATAATTTTGCGAGCGGCCTGGCGGGAAGCTTCCAGGCCACCAGGGCGGCTCCTCCTCCCATGCCGAGCAGAAACACTCCCAGGGTTACGCTCTGGGCGAGAGCTTCGTCCTGCACCAAAGGGGAAAGCAGGCGCACGAGAAGAAATTGATAGGAGATCCCGCAAAGAGAAAACACGAAGGCCAGAAGGGCGGCGGCTTTCATGCGCGCTCCTCTGGGGAAAAAAAGGCGATCAAGGCCACAGCGGTGTTGAGTGATGCTCCTATGGCACAGGCACCCAAAGGGCCCAAGCTCGGGAGCAGGAAAAGAGGGAAGGCGAGTGTGGCGGCGAACATCCCAAAATAATCCGCCCCGAGGCAGGCCGCGCGGCCCTTGGAGCCAAAACCTTCGAGAAGAAGAGGGAGCTCCAGCCCGGTGAGCAAGCCGATCAGGAAGGGCGGGAGATAGGCGAGCCAGAGAATCGCCGGGGGAACTTGGCTTTCCAGGCGGAAAAGGAATACCAGGGAGAGGGCGGAAACCGCCGCTGCGCATACGGTGGCTATCTGGACGGAGACGAATCCTGCGCGGGAGCGTAGGAAAGCGGGGATGCGCTCATAGACGAGGCTGGCCAGGCCTAGGGCCAGGGTGAAGAGCCCGATCGTGAGGGAATACTGCAGCAGCGTTCCGCCTACCACCACGCCAAGAAGCTGGGCGATGGAAAGCTCATAGAGCATGCCCGAGGCGGCCAGTGAGGCGGAGAAGAGAAAGCTCAGGTGGGGCGGGAAGAAAGGGCCGCGTATCGGTGCCTCCCGTTCCAAGATCTACAGTGCCTTCAGTTGATCGAAGTAAACGGAGTAAAAATCCTCGGCATTCTCCACGCTGCCCGTGGCGGAGTTCACCACGAAAAGATAGGTGCCTTGTCCATCGGCTCTTTCCATCAGCGCCAGCTGCACCGTGCGGCCGTTCGAATTGAATTGCCAGCCTTGTGCGTCCTTCAGTCCGGCACCCGCAGGAGCGGGGATGGTATTTGGAACGCCGAGAGAAGCGGGGGCCACCACTCCGTTCAGTGCGGGGATTCCCGTGTCTCCCTCCTGAAGAAATAGCTCGAGCTCGGCTTGGGTTACGGTACCTGCTCTGGCCACGATGGAAACGTTAGTGCCGTCGAGGGAATTGAAGATGTTCACGCCTTCGAAGCCGGCGTCAAGATCGAGCAGGGTGTACTGAGTGCCGGGGATCAGGGGGATTTCCAGGCGGGCCGTGCCTTTGAATTGATTGATGATCTCAATATTCTTTTCCCTGTAGGTATCATCGATAAAAACAGGAGGCGTGGTTCCTCCGGTGCCCGGGCCACCACCGCCCGTGCCTCCTCCTCCCGTTCCGCCGCCTCCCACCAGTTCGCTCGGCGATCTCATTCCGAAATTGGGAGGAGAGGCGTCGCCGGAGGAGGCCGGGGAAAAGGCGGAATCGGTCAAGCTGGGAGGGGCGGAGAATCCACTGAAGGAACTGCCCGCGGATCCGCCGCTTCCTGAATCCGCTTCTTGGAAAAGCGAGGGGAACCAGCGGGCCAGCCATTGGTCGTCCTTTTCCTTGGGGGAAACCGGGCGGCCGTTCCTGTCTACCGCGCGCGTTTCCTGGCCTGGCCGGCTGAAGTCCGGGCTGAAGGTGGTAGGGGAAGACGGGCCATTCGGCAGGTGGCCTCCGGAAGGAGACACGGAAGGATCCGTTCCTTTTGCTTCTTTGGGCTGGCCTACGGGCGGAGCGGTTCGGGGAGCGCTGCGGGGGGGAGGCTTATGAGGTGGATGGGGCCGCTTGGGGTCCCGGGTTGCGAACCAGACCAGAGCGGCGATCGCGGCCAAGGCTCCCAGCCCCACCTTTTTCCATGGATTGCCCTGCGGATAGATGTCTTTCTTGCGGCGTTCCCGAAAAGCCATTCGTGTGGTCATCGTAGCAGAGATTTTTAGATTAGAATATTGTCAACGAATCGCCCTGCCACTACGCTGGAAGGTAATGAGAAGGCTTACCCGATCCGCAGGCTTCAGCACCATGGAGATGATGGTAGGCCTTGCCTTGCTTGCGATCCTGCTCGTGGCCGGTACGAGCCTGATGCGCAATATCGGTGGGCAGCAGAGCACCATCGTGGCGAGAGATGAAGCCAGCGAGTTCGTGGGCGCCCTTTCTCTCTGGGTGAGCACGGAGAAGGGGTGCCTGGCCGCGCTCCGCGGGAAGGCGCTCGTGCCGAGCGGAAACTTCCAGTCGATTTCGATCGATGGTTACGAAGGTTACGGAATGGCCAAGGCGCTGAACGGAGGCTCGGGAACTCTGGCCGCCGGTTTCAAGGTTTCTCCCAGCCTCAGCATCAAATCGCTCCAGCTCAAAGACAAAGGAATTCCTCTTGTATTGATCAAGCTGGAAGGCGTGGACTACCGGCGTGTGGTGGCCCAGCTGGAAGTGGAGCTCGAGCACAAAACCGATACCGGCGGCCGGGATCTGAGAAAACGCTATATCGAGGTGCCAGTGCTCCTGCACGGAACCAACAACACCATCGAGCGATGCGCCGGGGAAGCCAGCTTGGCGGATATCTGTTCCGCCATCGGCAGCATACCTGATCCCGCTACGGGAACCTGCAAGCCCTCGGTGAATTGCATCATGCAGGGCACCTATGTGGAGCTCAGCTGCAATCCTTCCACCTACGGCTGCTACAATGCGTCCGGAATGCCGCTGAACAATCCGCTCACCAATGCTCCCAGCTGCCCCGCCGGATCCGTGGCCTCGCAAACGGGTATCTTCAACTACAGCCATCAGGTGAACTGCGGGAAAAAATGCGTGCTTACCGTGGCCGATACGCTTCGGTTCTTCATCTGCATGCGGTGTAACTGACCGGCATGAGGCGGCCTGCACCGGAAAGCCATGCTGGATTCGGGATGCTGCAGCTGATCCTGATCAGCAGCTTCGTGATCGTGGCCGCCTATTTTGTCAGCTCCTATATTTCCAAAGCGGGAAAGCAGAGCAAGCTCCGCCGGCAGAACTCCAAGTACCAGATCCTGGTGGATAATCTCCAAATGCAGCTTAACGATTCCAAGATCTGTACCAACGCGCTTCAGGGAAAAACCATGTCGCTCGTTTCCGGCCAATGGACCAGCGTGAGCCTGAACCTCAGCTTCGCCAAAAGCCCGGGGCCTATCGAGGCCGGCTGGGAAGACAAAGAAGCCGACTATCACCTGAAAGACCTTGAGCTCATGACTGTGCACAGGGCCCAGACCACGGACGCCTCCGGCAATCCCATAATACGTGACATCGTATATGACTGGCCCAATCTCGGCCCCACGGCCAACAGCTTCCGGAAATACTATAGCCGCCTCAGGATCGTGCCCAACGATTCTCATTGGGACGTAAAGAACGAAGAAACCTGGGTGAAGCTTGCCGTGATCGTTACCCCCGCCGGGCTGATTCACCAATGCTTCGGCGAGTTTTCGGCTGCGGAGGCGTGCGAGCTCGCGGGCGGAGCCTGGGATTCCTCGAACAACTCCAGCGCCGACCATCGGTGCAATCCCGATCTGCAGTGTTTCAATCACTCCATGGGGCTGGTTTCGGATTCGAGCTCCTGCGCGGCTCCCTATCTCCCGAACCCGATGGGATATATCAATGGCACCTATAAATACCTGTGCACCTGGTGCAATCGTAACCACTGAGCGAAATCCCTGGATTCTGGGCAGCTTCTCCAGGGATTTTTCCGCGCTGCTTCTGCCGGCTTTGCTGGGATTCTATTTGTCGCGTGGCTTGAACCACAGTTTGGACGGATGGAGCGGGCAATTGGTGCTCTTCCTGGTTTATGGCTGGATCGACAGCGGCCATGTGTGGACCACCTTCTGGCGAACTCATATTTACAAAAGAGAACGTTTTCTTCGGCGCAGAGCCCTTTGGCTGCCTGCGCTGGTTACGGGCGGAATCGCGCTCTGGCTTCTCCTCGGGCTGCCGGGATTCTGGACTTTCGCCGTGGTGGCCACGCTTTTTCACAACCAGCGCCAGCTCTGGGGGTTCGTGCGGTGGTACGAGAAGCTCGCTGGAAAACGCAGGAAGGAAACGTTCTGGTTCTTTCATCTTCTCATCTTCCTTCCGGTGCTCGCCTACGTTTTGCGCCCCGTGGATCCAGGGCACTACTATCTGGTGAAGGCCGACATCCCGCACTTTTCCTGGGCCGGCGCGTTTCAATGGGTAACCTGGGCCTGGCTGGCTACCTGCATGTACTGGGCGGCATTCGAGCTTCGCTTGTTTTTTCGGGGGGAGAGGGAATGGGGCAGAGTGTTCGGCCTGGGTTCCGCGGCTGTTATCTACGGCTACGGATTTTTCGCCGCTCGTTCCGTGATGGACGTGGCTTTCCCTCTCGTGTTGAGCCACGGCGTGAGCTATCTGGCCGTGATGGCCCAAACTTCGCGCAGGCTCGGCATTCCTGCAGCCGGAGGGCGAAAGGGGTGGGTGTGGCTGGCGGCTACGGCTCTGGCCGGAGGAGTGGTGGCGCACTTTCTTCTCGAGGAGCTGGATTTCGAGGCATGGAACCAGGGAGGCGGGGCGTGGATCATCTGTGTGGGGGTGGCGCTCTATTTTGGGCCCACGCTCACGCACTATCTCTTCGATTCCTGGCTGTGGACAGGGCGTCATCCTGAGGCAGGGGAGATTTTCCGGAGCCACGAAGCGTAGACGAGGGGCGCTCCAGAGGGTAGCCTGGGAGGATGAAGAAATCCTTAGGCCGCCATTTTCTCATCGATCTCTATGGCTGCCCGACCGAGATTCTCAACGATGAAGGCCTGGTCCGGGAGATCATGCTGGGCGCGGCCGGGGTGGCGGAGGCCCGTGTGGTAACCGACGTTTTTCACCGTTTCAATCCTCATGGATTGAGCGGGGTGGTGGTGGTGGCCGAATCCCATCTCGCGATTCACACCTGGCCGGAGCATGGCTGTGCTTCCGTAGACGTTTTCAGCTGTGGCGCCACGATGAGGCCGGAGCGAGTGGAGGAATTCCTGAAGCGAAAGCTGGGCGCGGCCGCTTCCCAGGTGATTGAGGTGGCTCGCGGGCAGCCACCGGGCCGCTCTGCGGAGCGCGAAGCCCAGATACTTTAGGAGAAGAAATGCTGGGCTTTTCACCGGAAGGAAATGATCTGCATCTTTTTCACCAGTTTCTGGTTTCTCTGGGCCTTGGCCTGCTGGTGGGGCTGCAGCGGCAGTGGGCGGAATCCCCTCTCGGAGGGATCCGCACTTTCGCATTGGCCTCTCTCTTCGGCACGGTTTGCGCCCTTCTTTCCGAATCGCTGGGGGTATGGATCATCGCAGCGGGCTTTTTCGCCACCGTATGCTTCGCTTTCGTGGGGCGGCTCAAGCAGAAAGAGAAAGTATCCGCTCATACCGGCCTGGCCACCGAACTTGCCCTGATTCTAACTTTCGTGGTGGGCAATCTTACCAGAACCGGCCCTGTATGGCTGGCCGCCGCGCTCGGCGGCATCGTTGCCATTACCTTGCAGGCAAAGGTGGAGCTGCACGGCATCGCCCATAGGTTCAACCGCAAAGAGATCAAGGCGATCATGCAGTTCGTGCTCATCGCTCTTGTGCTCTTTCCTCTGGTTCCTAATGGGCAGTTCGGCCCTTACAAAGTGCTTAACCCGCATGAGATCTGGCTGATGGTGCTGCTGATCGTGGGAATCAGCCTTTCCGGATACATCATTTATAAGTTCTTCGGGGAGAAAGCCGGGGTGCTTCTCGGCGGCCTCCTGGGCGGCCTGATTTCAAGCACCGCCACTACGCTCACCTATGCCCGGGCGGGGAGCGGCTCCGGGGCGGTGGTGATCGCGATCGCCTGGGCCACGATGTACCCGAGGATGATGCTCGAGGTGGCCGTGGCGGCACAGAACTTTCGCTCCGCCTGGATGCCGCTCGGCAGTCTATTTCTGGTTTCGGCCGCCGCGGCTTTCTGGGTTTGGAAGCGCAGGCCGGCCAAGCATACCGGGATGCTGGTACAGAATAATCCCACGGAAATGAAAACGGCGCTCAGCTTCGCCGCCGTTTACGCTTTTCTCCTCGTGGGAGTGGCCTTCGTGAAAGAGGAGTTCGGGCGCTCGGGCCTTCGCGTGGTGGCCGTGATCTCCGGCATCACCGATGTGGACGCCATCACCCTTTCCACCTCGCGCCTGGTGAACGGAGGCAGGCTGGACGCGGCGGAAGGATGGACCATTCTCGTGATCGCCGTTTTGTCGAACCTGGCCTTCAAGGGAGCGATCGTGGGGATTTTCGGAGGAAGAGAGCTTCGCAAACAGATACTGATTCCGGTTCTTTTGCCCGCGATCACCGGTATCGCATGGTTGGTGCTTTCATGAAATTACTGTCTGGCCTGCTGGTGTTTTTCCTTTGCTCTTCCTCCTACGCCCGCTGGGTGCAACCCCCCGAGGCCGCTTCCAGGATTAATTTTGAGCGCTGGCGCTATCGCGTAAACAAAGATGGCACCTATGCCCTGACGGTGGAAAGGCAGCTCGAGATCCTGAAAGACAACGCCCGCACCGATCAGGGGCTCACGCGTCTCACTTTCGACTCCCGTTCTTCCGACTTCGAGCTGCTCGAGGCGAAAACCATAAATCCCGACGGGGACCATGAGGTTCGCAAAGAGCATATCGAAGTAAAGCCCCTCGCCAGCGCCGGCCCCGGTTTCGACGAGCATCGCCAGATCACGATCGCCTATCCCCGCGTGGAAGTGGGCTCGAAGCTGTTCTATCGCTACCGCCGCGACATCAAAAAAACTGGGGTGCGCGGGCTTTTCTCCGAAACCTTTTCTTTCGGTTGGAACGAGCTAGTGGAACAAGGGGAGCTGGCGTTCGAGAGCGATATCCCGCTCTATCACGAGCTCGTAGATCCCAATGGAGCGCTCTAAGTGAAGAGCGGACGGAAAGTCGGCCAA
>CAZTCD010000017.1:0-47363 GCA_964612065.1 uncultured Bdellovibrionales bacterium
TTCCTCTTCCTGGCTTCGCTCTTTCCTGCCGGCTCTCGTGCCGTTTCTTTTCTACGGCCTGGCCTCCCAGCTCGCCCACACACTCCTGAACACCATTGTCTCCTATATCGTTTCCCTCTCCGACAAAATCGGCACCGATTTCTCCAATACGGTGAATGAAATCGCCGACCAATATCTCGTGCTTTCGTATTGCCTGGGAGCCCTGCTGCTTACGCTCACGATATGGCAGGCCGATCGCGCCCTTTATCGCACGGTGCCCTTCTGGAACGATTCCCGAAAAGGCTTCTGGCCCTGGAACCTCGATCGCGGGCGGAAAGAAGAGCTTCTGCGGGGCCTTTCCAGCGGTTTGATCGCCGCCACGATGTATCTGCTCTTCTTCTCCCTCGCGGGCTGGTTCGGCTATCTGGGCGTGTACATCACCTCCACCATCGGCACTCCGATCTTCCCTCTCTTTTTCACGGATGTGATCGCGCTCGTCACCCTCCTGGTGTGCGAGGAATACATCTTCCGCCACCGGATTCTCCGCTCTCTTCTCGTGCCTTTGCCCGCCGGTTCAGCGATCGCCCTTACCACCGCTTTGCATATTCTGGTGCGCCATTGGCAGTTTCATCTGGAAGCCGTGGACTACCTCAACCTCGCCTGCCTGAATCTGATGCTTGGTTATTTCTACGTAAAAAGCGGAACGCCGCACAGAGGGCTGGGATTTTCCGTGAGCCTGCTTTGCCTTCTTCACAACCTGGGCGGGCTACCGCTTTGGGGTTATGAAAGCCCGAGCATTTTCCTGTTCAAGGCCGTGCCTCGGGCAAGCGCCTGGATCACAGGCGGCCCAGCCGGCCCGCTGGCGGGTTTGGGGCTCTTCGGAATTCTTGCCATCATCGCGCTCGGCTCTTATCTCACCTGGAAACGCGATCTGGAAGCAAAGCAGCAAACCCTGGTCGGAAATTGACCTTTCCCGCTCGGAAGCCTACCCTGTAACACATGCCAAACACTGAAGTTTCTTTGAATACGATGTCCCTGATCATGAACGCCGGCCTCGTGGTGAAAGCCGTGATGCTCGGGCTCTTTCTGGCGAGCGTAGGCTCCTGGGCGATCATCCTGCTCAAGCGCCAGCTCCTGGCTCAGGCCACGAAGCAAAACAATGCCTTCCTTCAGGGTTTCTGGGGCGGATGGAATATCTCGGAAAGCTTCAGCCGCGCCGCGGATTATCCCTACAGCCCGGTGGCCAAAAGTTTCCAGGCCGCGATCCGGGAGCTGCGAAAACTCGGAGAAGACAACAAAGACTCCGCCCTCCGCGGCGATGTGGTGGTGAGAGCCCTCAAGAAGGCCAACACCCAGGAAATGGCCGCTCTCGAGCATTCCGTAAGCTGGCTGGCCACCATCGCCAGTGCCGCTCCCTTCGTGGGCCTCTTCGGAACCGTATGGGGCATCATGACCTCGTTCCAAAGCATCGGCATGACCGGGCAGGCGAATCTCGCCGTAGTGGCGCCCGGCATTTCGGAGGCCCTCATCGCCACCGCGATCGGCCTCTTCGCAGCGATTCCCGCCGCCATTGCCTACAACTGGCTCAACGGGCGCATTAAATCGCAGGCGCTCTCCCTGGATTCTTTCAACCAGGATCTCCTGAACCTTCTCCAGCGCGAAGGAGCCATCTAGTGGGATTCAACTCGGGCGGAAACAGCAGCCATACCGACAGCGGAAATTACCGTTCGGAAGCCATGCTTTCCGAAATCAACGTAACTCCGCTCGTGGATGTGATGCTGGTGCTTCTGATCGTGTTCATGATCTCCGCCCCCCTCATGCAGCAGGGGATTCAGGTGGACCTTCCCAAGACCAAAAGCCCCGCGCTCTCCGAACAGGAAAAACCCTTCGTCATCGCCGTAACCAAGAATGGCGACGTGCGGGTGGGCAGCAGCACGATCCCCTCCTCGCAAGTAACTGAAAAACTCCGCGCCGCCTTTGAAAAGCGGCAGAAGAAGGAGATTTTCATCCAGGCCGACAAAAGCCTCTCCTATGGAATCGTGGCTGCAGTAATGGCCCAGGCTCAGGCCGCCGGTATCAGCCGCATTGGTCTGGTAACGGAGCCGAAATCGGGCCGATCGGAGTAAAGGGCTCTCCTGCCCTGAACGGTTTTGATGGATTCCAACGAGCACAAAAAGGAAGCCGATCTCCGGGTTAAGCGCTATCTCACGATCTCGTTCGGCCTGCACATCGCCCTCTTTCTCTCCTTCGGCGTAGGCGCCTTGTTTGCGCCGAAAACCCTCACGCTTGCCCCCTCCGTGCAAGTGGATATGGTAGCGCTGCCCAATCAGGTGAAGGGCGAGGAGCCGCCTGAGGTGGATCTCACCAAAGAAGCCAAGCCCAAGGCGGAAGAGCCACCTCCCAATGTGGAAGCGAGCGTGGAGGAGCCTCCCGAGCCCGAGAAACCCGCGGAGCCGGATCCGGACCAGCTGGCTCTTGAGCAGGAAAAGAAAGAAAAAGAAAGGAAGCGGAAAGAGCTCGATGCCAAAAAGCGTGCGGCCGAGGCCTTGAAGCGCATGAAAGATCAGGCCGAGAAAGACCGCAAGGAAGAAGAAAAGAAGCGGCAGGACGCTCTCGCCAAGCGGAAAAAGGATCTCGAAGAATTCAACAAGAAATACAGGGAAGCCCTGCGAGGCAATCAGCTGAACGAGGGCAATTCCGCCACAGGCCAGGTGGGGCAAGCGGTGGTGAATGCCTATCAGGGCCATCTTTTGGATCGCCTGAGAAAAAACTGGGCGCTACCACAGTTCTTGCAGAGCAAAGGTTACCGTGCGGCGATGATCATTTATCTGGACTCCCGGGGCAACGTAGTAGGAAAAAAATTCACCCGCACCTCGGGAAACAATATGTTCGACAACTACGTGGAAGAGGCAGTAAACAATTCGAGCCCGTTCCAACCGCCTCCAGCTGAAATGGCCGGCGGGTTGCGGAGCGCTGGAGTGGAGGTACAATTCCCCTTATGAAAACGATGAAGAACGCCTTGCTGTTCAGCTTTCTTGCCCTGGTATTTGCCGCGCCTCTGGCCGCTCTGGCCGATGCTCCTATGATCCGGATCGCCGTGGGAGAAGCCCGGGTGAAAAGATCCGTGATCGCCTTTCCCACCATTCAGGTGGGCAAAGATTCCGAAGGGAAGCTGCGCACGGTGCGGGAAATCTCCATGTCGGACCTCGATTTCTCCGGGCTCTTCGATTTCCTGAACCCTTCCGCCTTCGTGGAAAACCCGTCCAGGGCCGGCGTTACTCCGGGCACCTTCAAGTTCAACGACTGGAGCTCGATCGGCGCGGAGTTCCTCGTGAAAGGCAAAGGCTCGGTGGATTCCAAAGGCGTAACCCTCGAAATCTATCTGTATGCGGTAGGAAGCGGCAAACAGCTTCTCGCCAAACGCTACAAAGCCACCGAAGAGAGCCTGCGCAAAATGGCGCATACCGTTTCCAACGATATCCTCTTCGCACTCACAGGAAAAAAAGGCCCCTTCACCTCGAAGATCGCCTTCGTGAGCGATAAAACCGGAAAAAAGGAAATTTACGTTATGGATTATGATGGCTCGAACGCCATCAAAGTCACCTCACGCTTCCAGCATGCCATGAGCCCCGCCTGGAGCTCCGACGGCAAACGCCTGGTGTTCACGGCCGTTACCAAGAACAACAAGAACGTGCGCAACCACAACCTCTTCGCCTACGATCTCGGCACCGGAAAAATCAGCATGCTGTCCAACCGAAAGGGCATCAATTCGGGCGCAGTTTATTCTCCCGTAGGCAAAGCGCAGCTTGCGCTCACCATGAGTTTCCCCGGCAATGCGGAGATTTTTCTCATGGATCCCTCCTCGAAGGTGGTGCAGCGGCTCACCAACAGCTTTGGCCTCGATGTGGATCCCTCCTGGAGCCCGGATGGAAAGTGGCTGGCCTTCGTGAGTGACCGATCCGGCCGCCCGATGGTTTACAAGATGGAGAGCTCCGGCGCCAACGTGCAGCGGCTCACCTACGCCGGCTATTACAACGCCACTCCCTCCTGGAGCCCCGGCGGAAACAAGATCGCGTTTGCCGGATGGGACGCCGGCAAGTTTGATATCTTCATCATGAATACCGACGGCACCAATATCGAGCGTCTCACCAAAAGCATGGGCAACAACGAAGACCCCGATTTCGCGCCGGATGGATATTTCATCGTTTACTCCTCGAACCGCAAGGGGAAGAAGAACCTCTACATCACCAATGTGGACAATACGGTGCACCGGCAGATCACTTCCGATTTCGGAAATTGCGAATCTCCTCGCTGGAGCCCGGCCAACTAAAACTATTGCCAGGCTGAGCCGCATGCAGGAGTATCTTTCGAGATGCTCGATTTTGCGCTGCCCCTCTTGATCGTTGTCTGCCTGCCCGTCTTTCTCCTCCACCGCAGGCTGCAGGCGCTCTCCTCCGAAAGAGCCAGATTCACCCGCACTGCTGCCGGCCTTCTCCTGCTTTCCCTGCTTTGTTTCGCGCTGGCCCGTATTGCGGGCTCGTCCTCCCCGGCCGCCTGGCCCGCACAGGCCTGGGACGATGAGAAAACGGAGCGTGCCATGGTGGTCCGCCATCTCGCTCACCCTGTCTTGAGAAACCAGCTTGGTTTTCTGCAATACGGAACGAGGATTCGTTCGGTGATGGGAAAGGATTTCACTTCTCCGAAAGAGCTCAACGAAGCCCTCTCCCGCTTGAAAGAAGATGACGTTGTAACAGCTGAGGTATGGAGCCCCTACCTCTCCCGCACCATAGCTCTGCCCGTGGGAATGCTTAAGAAGGGAAGCCAAACCAAAGATGAAGCGCTCGAACGGAGCCTTGGGCTGTCCATCCGGGGCACCACGATCTGGAACTTCGCCAGCCCTCTCAGCTTCCTTCCATTGGGCTTCGTGCTGATAAAAAACGATCTCATCCTCACGATTCATGACATGGATGCTGCCTATCCTGAAACCTGGCGGCGCGGATTCGAAACGCTAAAAGACGAGGGAAGCGTGGAATTCGAAGTGCTGGAGCACGGCAAAGGCAGCACTTATAAAGTAACGGTAACCTTGAACAACTATGCCGAGGGCGATTCCTGGGAGGTGATTCTGCCCCCCCGATTGGCGATTCCCACGTCCTACGGATTCGCTCCCTTGAGTGTTCTTATTTCCCCCTTTGCAGCTTGGGCCCGCTTCTTCGGGTTTGGAAGCACCCGCTGGATCGATCTCTTTACCTCTCTGGGCGACATCCCTCTCGATGGATACCGGGTAGCCTCCCTTGCCTGGAAAAAACCTTCGTTCTGGTTTCACCACCTTGGCTCCGCCCTTGCCGTGGCCGCGGGCCTCTCGCTTCTGGCGGCAGCGGTTTCGCCCAGAACAAAGTGGAGCCGGCACTATTCCCTGATCATTCACTCCTTGATGATCATCGGGGCTGGATTATTCCTTTTGAAAAATCTGTTCGAGGTGCACTTTGTTTAAGCGCGCCCTCTCCCTGAAAACGCAGGTGGCGATGCTTCTGCTCGCAGCGCTGGCTCCGATTTCCTTTCTCTGGCGCCCCCTGCTCGAAAAAAATTTCGCCACCGAAGACGCATGGGTGATCTTTGCCTCCCCGCCTTCTATCGCCGGGTTTGTCCGCTCTCTGTTCACTCTCAATGAGAAGGTTTGGTATCACCGTCCGGTTCGCCATTGGCTCTATTCCCTCACGGAACACACCACCGGCCCGGTTCCGGCGATTTATACCGCCTGGGCCGTGCTGCTGCTGTTTGGGGCCGCAGGCTTTCTCTGGCTGATCATGAAGCGCTTTCTCGGTATTGATCCCCGCCTGCGGGTGATTCTTCTGGCTGCGTTTTTGATGTCGGCGCCGATGGCACAGCCGCTCTTCTGGACATGCTCCCTGCACAACTCCCTTTGCCTGTTTTTCGCTTCGGGCGCCCTGTATTTTCGCTGGCGGGGCCTCCGCATCACCGCGCTGGCCCTCTTCGGCCTGGCGCTTTTTTCCCGGGAAACCGCCGCGGGGTTTGTGTTCCCCTTGATCGTGATCGATTCGCTCCGGCTCGGCCTCAAGGGCTTTTCTCCCCTCCGGCGATTGCGCGCCTCCTGGGATCTTGTTTTACTGGCGGGTGCCTGGAGCGCCATTCTGCTTTCCGTGCTCAGCAACAATGCCGAAACCATCACGCCTCACTATCCCGGGCTCGGCGCCTGGTTGGGCACGCTGTTGAGGCTTACAGCGGCCACCCTCGGCTTGAGCGACGATCAATGGTTCCTGGGAGCCAACTTTTCCAAGGCCAGCACCTGGCTGGCCTTGGCCTTTTGCGCCTACCTGATCTGGCTCATCTACGAATTTGTCGTAAGGAAGAGATGGCTATCCCTGCTGCTTGTGGCTCTGTGCCTGGGTGGGGTGATGGTGCCCATGATGCATACCCAGATGATATATCCCGAATACGCCCTGCTTCTCGCCATCGGAGTGCTGCTCGCCATGGCCGATGGATTGCAAAGGCTTGCCAATCGCTGGAGTCGGCCCGGTCTTACCTGGATATTGCTCGCCTGCGTGGTGATTCCCTTTTATTTCCTCAATGCCCGTGAAAACTATCGTATACACACTGCCCAGTTCGAGCGCCCCTGGAAGATGGGGGCTGAAGCCATCAGGAATATGAAGCGGATTCACGCCGAGCGCCCCGCAGGAGAGATCTTTCGCATTCGGCTGGAGGGAGACAATCACCCCGACTGGCAGAAACGGCTAGCCTACATTTTTCTGCCCCGGGCCTTGGCGGAATTTATTCCAGGCCGTTTCTTCGTGTTTGAAGGCAATGATCTCGGCCACGGTCTGGCCATTAATAGCCCACGTGATCCCTTGGTAGCCGAGCTTTTAAAGCAAAGCCGGGTTTATGACGTGCAGCTCGATCGGCAAGGGCGCTGGAGTCAGCCAAAATACCAGAATAATTCTAAATAGTTACTTTACAAATTATAGTTGTATATTTTAATCAATTATTGTAAAATCCCAGGCCTGAAGGAAATGAAACTATGGCCTTTTACCAACTGAGCCCATTCCTCCTCGCCGCGCTTCTTCTGGCGCTGGCCTCCTTTTAGTTCCCGAATAGATTCCCTACTTTTCTAAGAAACGGACCCCAAGCCCTCCGATTGGAGCGGTGCTTTTTCGGGGGACAGGAAGATCTCTCTACGGAATCAGCACCTTATCTGCTACCAAATAGCCCTTGCTCCCTGGGGGTATTTTTTATATATTGCACTGCGCCATCTCAACGGTAGCAATTACAGGGGTAAGGCAGGAGCGTTTACATGTTGGAAGCTCAAAAAGAGGCCTTGAAGAGCAAACACCGCGAGCAGCTTCATATGCTCAACGAGCTCAGCCATAGGCTGCAAAGCTTGCTCACCGCGGAGAACCTCTACAAAGAAACTCTGAAGATCATTCAGAGCCGCTTTAAGTATTATTACATCAGCCTTTGGACCACGGCCGCCGATGGTACCGCCACTCTCCAGGCCCACGAAGGCGCCTACGCCAACTTTCTGAACCCCGGATTCCAGCTCAAAGGCGAAGGCATCATCGGGCACGTGATCTCTACCCGAAAGGCTCACGTTTCCAACGATGTTTCCAAGGATAAAAACTTCACCTCGCTGAAACTTCCCATCGATACCAAGAGCGCGCTCGCGGTTCCTATCGTGAACCGTTCGGAAGGCCTCATTGGAGTGCTGAACGTGGAAGCCGCGGAAGCCGACGCCTTCGACGCCGACGATCTTTACGTAATGGAGAGCATCGGCGCCCAGGTTTCCCTGGCTCTCGCCAACGCCCAGCTCTACAACCAGGTGGCCGATTTCAATAAAGAACTGCAGAAGCTCGTGGAAGAAAAAACCACCGAGCTCCGCGAAGCCAACGAGCGCATTCTCGAGCAGCAGAAGCTCGTGCAGAAAGAGAATCGCGCCCTGAAAACGATCGTGAACCGCGCCAGCCCTGGCCGCGAGATCGTGGGCCAAAGCTCCACGATTTCCTCCCTCCTGAGCATGGTGGATAAAATCGCCCCCACTCGCGTGAGTGTGCTCATCCAGGGCGAAAGCGGAACCGGAAAAGAACTGATCGCTCACCGTATTCACCGCCAATCCGACCGGGCTGATCGCCCCTTCGTGACCATCAATTGTGGCGCTCTCCAGGAAGCCCTTCTGGAAAGCGAGCTTTTCGGCCATGAAAAAGGTTCCTTCACCGGGGCCGTAGCCCAGAAAATCGGCTTGGCTGAAACGGCCGATGGCGGCACTCTCTTCCTCGACGAAATCGGCGAGATGAGCCTCAACATTCAGGCGAAACTCCTTCGCTTCCTCCAGGAAGGCGAAATGTATCGCATCGGTGGCAAGCAACCCGTTCGCGTGGACGTGCGTGTTCTTTCCGCCACGAACCGCGATCTCGAAACCGAGGTAAAGAACGGACGCTTCCGCGAAGACCTTTTCTACCGCTTGAACACCATTACTCTTCGTGTTCCCCCTCTGCGCAAACGCCCCGAAGACGTGGCTCTCCTGGTGCGCTACTTCCTCGACCACTCGCGCTACGGAACCTCTCGCTCTCTAGGCGTGGAAGCAAAGGCGATGCAGGCCCTCAAGAATTACGGCTGGCCCGGAAACATCCGCGAGCTTCAAAACACGATCGAACAGTTGCGTATTCTGGTGGAAGGCTCTGAAATCCGCCTGGAAGATCTTCCTTTCAACATCAGGATGGCGCAGTCGTCCGCCACTCAATCGGCCGGCCAGAGCTCTGGCTCGAGCTCCCATACGGTTGCCATGAGCCTGGAAGATCTCGAGAGAAACCATATCCTGCAGATGCTGGCCTACCAGCATGGCAACAAGACCAAGACCGCCAAGGTTCTTGGAATCACCATCAAGACGCTCTATAATAAGCTTCACCGCTACGGGATGCTGGAAAGCGCGTCGCCGGAGTCGGGGCCTACCCAACAGCAATAGCGGTCCACCATTCAATTTTTCACGCAGAACGTAAAGTAAGCAGAAGGAGAGGACAATGGAACAAGAAATCGAATTCGGAACCGAATCGGGCAAAGCAGCGGTAGCTGGAGGCGTTCCCAAAAATTTCCGCCAGCAAGCGGATATGGAAGCTTTCTATCGCTTCGTGCACGAAAACGATCTGCGCGATGAAGCTCTCCAGATTCTGGATAAAGTGCGCACCCAGCGCGCGCTCGCCAAGCAAGCGAAGAAAGCCAAGCACTAAGCTTACGCTTTTGCCGTCAGCCAAGCCCCGCCCCGAACAGAGGTGGGGCTTGTCTTTTACTGGCCACACGTTTAGCCTGAAGCTGCTATGAGAGATAAGATTCAAGAGGCGCTATCGTTGGCGGAAATCAAAGTCAACGGCAACCGATTGAATCTCGCCAACTTAAAGCCGCTGCCTCTCACTTCCTGCCCCGAAGAGTTACCGGGGCTGAGAATCCCGCCCCCTAAAATCACGCCTCCCAACCTATCCTTCGCCCACTCTATCAAAAAAACTCGCGGAAGCCCGGTGCCTCCGTCCTCCGCGAGCTGAAACGAATGCCCCTGAGCGAACGAGCCATGCAATGGGAACCAGGGCCACATTTGGCTTTTGCTTCCGGCTTGTTTCTCTTTCTGCCAGCCACTTATGCATTCGGCATTCTGGCTGTTTCGTTTCTATCCCGTCGGTTTCCCACCCAACGCAGCCTGATCCTGATGATCGGTGCCTATGCTCTGATCTTATGGTCACCATATTTTTGGGGCGCCCGAATTGGCTATCAAAAAGCCCCTGTGAACCTGGATTTGCACACGAAAACAATCTTGCTTTCGTGTGCCGTGGGATTCGTGCTGATTCTCCGGCAGATCCGATGGGCCAGGGAATACCCCGCGCCTTTCATCTTGTTGCTTTTCATCGGCATGGCTCAGCTTGTCTTCCGATTTCCATCTTCCACTCCGCTTGTAGGAGCCATTGTCCTCCTGAAGGCCCTGTTTTGGGGATTTTGCTATCACTTGCATTCCCCCCAAGGCATTAAAAAGCCGATTTTGCCTGTATGGAACTTCTACCATCCGGGAATCCCCACCCTGGTTTCAACAGACCGTATGGAGTATCCGATCCAAACCGGCAATCTGAACAAATGGGCTGCCCGGGATATCTGGCTTGGAAATTTTTTGTTTCTCCTGGGTGGAGGCCTCTTCCGAATCGTCTTCGGATGGGAAATGTCCGATTCCCCCGTTCTCAAGCTCGCTCTGCAGCACCTGCCATCTATGGGTCTTCCTTTTTTTGGCGTTGAGCTCACCAATTTAATCGGTAGCACTACCCTCACACAGAGGTGGATAGGCCTTTTCTCCTTCAGCCTGAGCGTATACTTGCTAATGGCCGCGGCTTTCATGACAAACGTGAGCATAGCAAGGCATCTCGGTTTCAATCTGCCTCACCACATGAACAAGCCTTGGGTCGCCAAAAACTTCACTGATCTATATGCCAGAGTTTTTTTCTACTATGGCCAGTTATTGATCAGCTTCATATTCCCGATAGTGAAAATAGTTTTGCCCGGCCAGATGGCATACAGGAAAAAAGTTGTTATCTCAGTATTCTTCGCCGTGTTTCTCGGAGGGCTGATGCTTCATTTTATTCAGTCATTTAACCCGGCCTCGAAGCATCCCCTTGAAGCTCAATTCCTGAGATTTCTCATCGCTTCCCCGTATTTCCTGGCCCTCGCTGTTTTCGCCAGCTCCTCTTTTTTCCGCAAAGACGAAGCAATCTTGAAGAAACTGCCGCTGGCCGGAGTAACCAGACCGTTCTTCCTGATCTCCCTTTCGCTCGTGATCCACTCCTACTATGTATGCGTGCACTTCTTTTCCAACCCGGCTTCGTATTGGATTCGATTTATGGCATCCTTAATACCCACTCTTTAGCTCCAGGCCGTGATGGGAGCTTGTCTTTTTCCAGCCACACGCTTAGCCTGAAATCGTTATGGAAGACAAAATTCAAGAGGCGCTTTCGTTGGCGGAAGTCAAACTCAACGGCAGCCGCCTGGAGCTCGACAGCGTCAAGCTGCTGCTTCTTACCTCCTGCCTCGAAGAGCTGACGGGGCTGAGAATACCGCCCACTAAAATCACCTTTAAGAACTTTTCCAGCATAGAGTCTATTGAGAAAACACTAGGAAGCCTTGTGCGCCCGCCCTCCGCCGTTTGAGGTGGAATGTCGCTGCTCTTCCCTCTTAAAAAACGACGAAGCAATGGTCTTGCTGCCTTCGGCCGCAGCAGGAACCTTTGCAAGAAGTAGTTGAGGGTTCTTGGGTTCCGTTGGATATTTTCCCTTCAGAAATCCCAGGGAATAGTTAAAAATATATAAAATCATTGAATTTTTAATCCAGCCGGAGTGAGAGAATGCTGAAATTTCTGCTTGGTTTTGCAATCGGATTAGGATTGATCGGATCCGTGGCCGCATGGTGGCTCCTATCAAATGGCAATAGCTCAAACGCACCCTGGGTTATTAACCAAGAGATTCTTGATAAAGTCTCTGCCAAAGATCGAGCAGCATTGCTTCAGGGAAGAGTGGATATTGAGTTTCCGGATGAGCTCAAAGAAACAGCAAAAGAAGGAAAATTCACCAAGCTACGGCTGTTCTATATCCCCAATGCTTACTCTTCCAAGCCGCCTTTCCACAATATGGCAGTACCGCTTTCCCTGGATCCTAAAAACAAGTTCATCGGGCGCTTTCCGCTCCTCAACCAGGCATTCAACGAAAGCCTGCCAACGTACGAAGGTTACTTTCAGCTGACGGCTTGCCATCAATCGGATGCAGATTCCGAACCATGCGCTGAAGACATAAAAGACTGGCCCCGCTTTTTTCGCGGCCGAACCTATTTCAAAGCGGAAACCAAAAACACGAAAGGTGCGGAATTGGATTTCGGAACAATTCCAATGAATATTTATTTCGATGGAAAAGATAGCTGCAAAGACAACCCTATTTTGAAGCGAAAGATTGTGGCCACTGATTCCTACAGACAAAAATTTCCGTCTGATAACTTTAACTTTTACGTGACAGTGCATCTTGGAGCTGGCGCGCGCATTAGTGGCGACAGGATTTCGGGCGGAGACGGTCGGCCCTTGATGATTCAAAAAGTGAACCTGAAAGATCCTTTGGTCTTGGACTTTTCGAACGATCTCGTCATGCGCCAATTAAAAAGCTTTGCCATGATGTTAACGGCCTGCCCCAAGTCACAGCCCGAGGAGGCCTGTATGAAGCAATTAAAAAACGTCAGTGGCTATAACGAAGATGGATTCCTCGGGCAGAGTGAAGGCAGCAATCTGATTCGGCTTGTTCAGGACAACCTGCGCACCATTACTTGCACGAAAGAAGAACGGTCCCTGTATGCCAATTGGTTCCAGCCGATCGATGCCCGACATGGCTTGTTCAAGCTGAGCGAGGGCATGCCGAAGGGATTGATAGATGGTTTTCTATTTTACTAGCAAGCGCGAACCGTTGCCACGAACAGCCATCGCAGCAAGCGCGGCTCGATCGGTTTTCAGGTGAGGATTCAGGGGAAAAGCTGGAAATAGGAAAAAATCCCTGGGCACCTGAGCTGCGGGAAACAAATTCCTGCATCGCTCTAATGCCTCCTGCAAACGAGAGAGCTCGGCTTCGCCCTCGAGCAGCAGGAGAGAAGATCGCGGAAAACCGTCAGCTTCCGGCGGAGCCGGCAAATGAATCGCACCTCGAATTCCGGGTATGGCCAGGAAAATCTGCTCCACCTCCCGGGGATCCACCCTGTGGCCCGCCACCTTGAAGTTCCAGTCGGTCCGGCCCAGGAAGTGAAGGTCCCCCTTGGAATCGCACTCCACTAAATCTCCTGTACGAAAAAAGCGCTCTCCCTCCACCTGGAGAAACGGACTCCCGCCCCCAACCACATAACCTTCGAACACCTGAGCGCCGGACAGCAGGAGCTCTCCACGGTGAGCCGAACTTATCGGGGCCACCGCTCCGCTTTCTTCCAGCATCAATCCCCGCACCCCCGGGAAGAGCCTCCCGATAGAAACAACGGGAAGAGCCTCCTCGAGTTTCCAAAGATGAGCACTCACGGCGATTGTGGCCTCTGCGGGGCCATACTGATTCCAGATCTCCGCCCCGGGAAAGGTTGCAAGAATCTTCTGCGCCAGGCCGCTTGGAAACGCCTCTCCGATAAAGCAGAGCTGACGCACATCTGCCTGGGTAAAATCATCGAACTGCCCCAAGCCAAACGCCTGCCCCAGGAGGCTCGGCGCGGAATTCCAGTAGGTAAGGCGGGCGTGGCGAAAGTAAGCCGGGAGATTCGCCCTATGATGATCCATTACCGGCACAAGGCAGGCCCCTGAAAGGATCGCGTTGAAAAGATCGCCTATTCCCGGATCGAAGCTGAGATCAAAGGTTTGGGAAGCGCGGGCTCCCGGCCCAAGAAAATTCCGCTCGGGTGCAGCTGCCAAATACGCTTCCAGGCTACGGGCGTGGATCGGAATAATTTTCGGTTCTCCGGTGCTTCCGGATGTGGCCACGAAATAAGCAGGGCGATTCCGGCCCGAAGAAGCAGAGGAAACCGCCCCCCCCTTGGGGATCTTCTCAAGATCATCCAAATTGAATGCAGGTATCTTATGCGCCTGCAGATTTTTCGCCCCGGGGGTATATCTCTCATCTGTGACCACGAGCATTCCTGCCCCGGTGCCGCTGAGCACCGCCGCTCCCCGCGCCGCCGGCCAAGCCGGGTTCACGCAAATAAAAGGAACGCCCGCCCGAACAGCCGAAACTGCCGCCAGAAAAGTGCGGTAACTCCGGCTTCCGAAAATAGCCACAGTAGGGCGTTCTTCCGGCAGAGACAAAAATAGTGCCGCAAGCCGCTCCGAATGGATTGCGAGCATCTGGTAGCTGAACTCCTCCTCCCGGCCCCGAAGCAATTCGTGGCAAAAGGATAAGCTTCTATTGGCTTCCATTCTCTCCAGAAGGAGCGTTTCAAGGCTCAAGGCTCCTCCCTGAACACTTCGGCCAACATCTCCAGGGTGCAGGTGGCAGCCTGAAGCTCAGCCAAAGCTGAAAAATCAACGCGAAGCCCGCTTTCATTTCGTACCGCCATCAAGATCCTGGCGAGTTCGAGTGAGTCTATGCCGAGGCTTTGCATCGTGCCGGAACCAATTTCCTCGCTGGAAAATGCCTTCGAGTTGCGAATCTGTTCAGCGATCAGAGCTTTTAGATTTTCCTTTGCATGCATTTAAAAAAAGATTCTCAGGAAGTAGGTGCTTAAGGGAAGGCCTTTCCACAAATTCCAATAGCCACCGAAGAAAAAGTACCCGATAGCGAACTGGGTATGAACCCAGCAAAGCGCTTCCGCCAGCCGGAGGAAACGGCCTGCTTTCGCTATCAGAGCCTTTCGGAACAAGTAGGTCCAGATCAGCAGGAACAGGCTCGCGGTGGCATGCTGCATCGAAGCTCTTGCGCTATAGAAATTCTCAGCAGAAGCAAACTGGGCCGGTACGTAATTCAGGTGCTGCACTAAAGCCACCATGCCGAACACTGCCATCAAGGAAAGCAGCACTCTCGCCAGATGCGGCACGAGCCGGGGAAGGCCAAAATAAATGGGGAGATAAAAATGCGTGTAGAGAAAATCCTTCCCGTAGGAATGATAGCGCGACCAGAAGTCGAGGAGGTCGCGCGACAAAAAAGGGAGATGAAAATCATACTTCACCTGAATATTGGCAAGCTGGAAAATCCCTACCGCCAAAGCGGTGAGCCCGCCGAGCAGAAAATATCGGGAAAGGAAAAGAGAATAACCCCAAAACGCCTGTTGCCACCAAGGAGCGCCTTCGCTGTAAACAGAAAAACTAGTGGCCAGCCAAGTGGAAAGATACGCGGCCGGATATACCGCAAGCAAAATAAAAAGCAAACCATGCCCCATCATGCGCAAAGCGCGTCTGTGATCAAAATCAGCTTTCAAGGCTCTGGCGTCGAAATAAGCAAACCTGATCCACTCCAGCGGAAACGGACCCAGTAAAAATGGCGGCGCAAAGAAGTAGAATGCCGTTCGCAGGTGGCCATCCAGCCCGCTCGGAAGCAGCTGCTTCGGGGTTACCGCGATGGAGATCACTTTCAGCCAGGAGGATACCAGGAACAAAGTAATCAGATCTGGCCCAGGCTTGAACCGAAGCCAGTAAAGGAGAGCAAGAAATAGGAGAACGTATGCCGCGCGCAACCAGATGGCCGCAGCTCTGCGCATTACCTCCAGAGAGATAAACGGCATTAGGCAGAGCACAAAGCTCCAACCAGGGAACTGAAGCAGGAGCAGGGAGCCAAGGCCCAGCCCTGCGCCCCAGCGAATCCGAAGCTCCGGGGAAAGAGTGGGAAGAGCGAACAGCACATTCGCGCCCAAAAGCACGAGCACATAGCGGCTATTTTCCAGGCCCATTTTCCAAAATGAAAGTGCCGGCGTTGCCCACATCAAAGCAGCAAATAAAACGAGAAGCGCGAAAGAAGCCGCCTTGTTCGAGATGAGCATCGTTTTCAAGCTAGATAACATCCGGCCCACCCAATGAACCTTGGCATTCCGCCTCGTGCGGCAATCCGCCATAGAAAGATCTTAGTACATTTTCCTCTTCCACCCGTGTTTATGCTAAAATACCATCGTTTAGCGCACCTAATTTTTTAAGGAAAACTGGCTGTTTACAGTTATGTTCTGGGAGATATGAAAAAAGCCATCCTAATCTTGGCGCTACTGATCCTGCTGGCGGGAGCTTCGCTTCTCCTGATCATGCCTGAAGGCGAAGGTGGAAACCACTCTCCCACGGCTTTGGACCGGATCTCCGAGCGACTGGACCAGCTTGTGAACGGCTCCATCCTTCCCACCGGAATCGCTGCAGGAATCGGCAGGCAACTCGATAGGCTGGCCGGGCAATGCCGATTCGTCCCCCTCGCCGATCCCTCCAGGCAGATTTTAATCAATGAACCAATCAACACGGATGCATTTCCGCATTCGGCCTTTGTAAGATTGAACAACTTCGGCATGCTCTGCAACGGTGGGCAGGCTGAGTATCCATTCCTGGCACAGCCGAACGCCCCTGGGGCGATTCTCATGGTGAGGCGAAGGATCGGAAGAAATTTCCGGCTCAGCCTTGCAGATGGCAGCGCTCAATTCAAATCCGAAAAGTTTCATTTGGAGATTGAAGTGCCAGGCGCTTTTTTCTTGTTGAAATCGGAAGGGCCAGCAAGCTTCGCTCTATCCAAAGAGAGTAATGGGGTGAATCTGTTTCTCACGAGTGGAAAATTTGTGATAGGTGCCCCTGAGTTGAAGGAGTCAGGCGCTCGCTTTACTCCATTGCCAATTTTTACCTTTGACCAAAGCGAAGCTTATAGCAACGGGAAGCTGGTGGCGTCGAAAGAGGATGCGGCTGTTCTGCTACCTTCCGGGCTCACCAAACAGTAGTTGAGCATCCTATTGATTCAGTGTTTTTCCTTTCCGAATTCCCCCAAAAAAGCTAAAAATGGATAAAATCACTGAAGTTTTAATCACTCTGGAGTGGCAGAATGCTGAAGTTCCTACTTGGTTTTGTACTCGCATTGGGAGTAATCGCATCAGTTGCGGCATGGTGGCTACTTTCAACTGGCGATAGCCCGAACACACCTCCGCCCGTTCTTGGCGGAGAGAAGCTCGATAAGGCTCCGGCCACAGGGCGAGAAGGCCCCCTTTTCGGCAGGATCAGAATGGAGTTCCCGGAGGAGCTCAAGGAAATAGCCAAAACAGGAAAACTGACGAAGGTTAGCCTCGTTTTTTTTCGTGACGCATCCGATGTCACACCTCCTTTTTTCCAAAAAACAATTCCGGTTGCCTCGGATCCACAAAACCATCTCGAGGGGCGATTCCCTCTCTTCAACCGGGCATTCAGAGAAAATCAGGAGGTATTTGAAGGCTATTTTCAAATGACGGCCTGCCATAGCATGGATGCCAACTCCGAATCTTGCGGTCAAAACGCTGGAAGCTGGCCACGTTTTTTTCGCGGCCGATCTTATTTCAAAGTGTATGCGAAAAACGCCAAGAACGGTGAATTGGATTTCGGGGGCGTTCCACTGAACGTTTATCACAATGAAAAAGAAAGCTGCAAAGACGACCCGGCAATATTGAAACGGAAACTCGTAGCAACGGAATCCTACAAGCAGAAATTTCCATCAAATAAATTTAATTACTACCTGACTGTGCACATCGGGCCCGGTACAGATCCCCGAACAGCACCGGAAAGTGGCAAAGACGGTAGCCCTATGGTAATCCAGCAGGTGAATTTCAATGACCCAATCGCACTGGACTTCTCCAAAATGCCGGATGTTCGCAAAGCAAGAAGTTACACCCTGTTGTTATCGGCCTGCCCCAAAACTCAATCTGACGCAGCCTGCATGGAGCAGGCAAAAGCGGTAAACGTCTTTAAACCAGACGGCTTTTGGGGCCAGGACGAAAACAGCCGGTTGATTCGCCTCGCCCAGGACCACCTCCATACCATTAACTGCACGAAGACCGAACAAACCTTGTATGCCAATTGGTTCAGGGCAATCGATGTTAAAAACGGCTTATTCAAACTCAGTGAAGGACTGCCAAAAGGAATGGCAGACGGAATAGCGTATTATTGAAATGGCTGCCCTTCCTCAAGCATCACGCATCAAATTAAACGCCTCCTACTGGAGCCATGATCTTCCTGTGCCCTTGGGTTCCGATCTGGCTCCGGCTTCGCTATTTCAGAAGAACAAAGATTTCCTGATCGTGGATATCGAGACCAAAACCCTCGTAGATGCCGTGGGCGGCTGGAAAAACTTCAAGCAATTGGAAGCTTCCGTTGCCTGCGCTTACGATTCCCGTACCGATAAATTCCTCACTTACCGGGAAAGCGAGCTCGGAGCGTTGGCAGAGCTCTGCAAAGAACGCCTGATCATCGGCTATAACGTAATCGGCTTCGACCTTCCGATTCTGGAAAAGTACGGAGTTCCACCGATTTCGGAGCTCGATGTTTTCGACATCATGATCGATTTCCACAACGTAAGCGGCTGGAAATTCGTGAAGCTCGAGAAGATCGCTCAAGCCACCTTGGGAGTGGGAAAAAGCGCCGATGGCCTCATGGCCGTGGAATGGTGGAAAACCGGCGAGATCGATAAAATCATCGAATACTGCCTGCAAGACGTGAAAGTGACCCGAGACGTATTCCTTCACGGCCTCAATAAAGGCTATCTCGAAGTGGTCAAAGCCGACGATACCAAGGTGCGCTTCGATGTGAACTGGAGCTAGTGTCCAGCCGCCCCCTTTTGGCAATGAGGCTGCGTTAGCCGGGCTCGAATGGGCGTCAATCGAGCGCTTTTCCGATCCTCTCGAAACGAAACACCGGAAAATCCATAGAGAACAGAACGCGACTGGCCCGCCCGATCAAGAGGTCCCGGTTCACTAGGCCAAATACCCGGCCGTCGGCACTATGATCGCGGTTATCCCCCATGAAGAAATACTGCCCCTCCGGAACAGTGAAGGCCATCCGCTCCCCGCGCATCACCTCCGGATGCCTTTGCACCCGGTAGGAATGAGAGCCGAGCTCCTCCTGATAATCAGGATTTTCTCCGTCGAAATTATCCAAGCGCTTCCCATTCAGCTCTACAAATCCATTCTCTATGCGCACGCGATCACCAGGCAGCGCGATCAGCCGCTTCACAAGCACAAGCCCCGCCTCTTTCGGCGACTCAAAAACCACCACGTCTCCCCGCTCCGGATCACCCAAGTGCATAAGCACCAGGTGGGTGAACGGAATTTTCAGGTCATAAGCCACGCGATTGGTGAAGATCCTGTCGCCGATGGCAATCGCAGGAATCATCGAACCAGTAGGCACCACGTATTGGTTGGCAAAGGTAGAGCGCACCAGCAGCATGGCAGCAAGTACGGCAATTAGGCCTTTATTCTTCGCCAGAAAGCCTTTCAGATAAGTCATTATGCGCTCCATTTCCCCATTCTCGGCCTTTTTCTAGGCCCACGAAAGGAGGAAGTCAAACTCGCATATAGCTAAATTTATTAACCTTTCATTGCGCAACTGACAACGAGGCCCAGGAGGCCTCAGTTCGCCGCCCCGTGGCTCAATAAAATCAAAACATTGCCTCAGCGTATAAGAATTGTAAGGTGCACCCGGACCCACCATATCCAAGGAGAATCATGAAACTCGCAATCCCGTGTTTGCTAGCTTTGTTCGCTTCCGTTCTTCCCAGCCAGGCGTCCGCGTCTTGCCAACAGGCCGCCGAAGCCGCCGCTTACCGCGCTTGGTATAAACCAGGCCAGTTTGTGGTTGGCGAAGTAATCGGTGGCACCGAAATCATCTGGAGCCGTGGTGGCGTTACCAGCTATCGCGTGCACATCGAATACCGTAAGCCCGATTCCCAAAATTACAGCTATGCCGCTTACTATGTGCGCGTTCAGGATTCCACCTGCCGCGTGATCCAGGCCAAAAAGCGCTAGTCGTTTTTTACCGAGGACAGGCCATGGCCGCGATCGCGGCCGTGGTCTTTTCCTTACTCAGCTTCCCGCCGCTATACCAGGCAGGAGCCTGCTCGGGCGTATGGCACTTCACGCACGACTGCACACTCACTTTCCCCGGCGAAAAGCCGCCAAAGGGATGCCCAGGCAATCTTCCATGGCAGTTCTCGCATTGAACACTTACGAAGGCCTTCCTTACTCCGGCTTCTTTCAATCCGTGAATCCAGCGGTGCACATCTTTCTTCGTTTGCTCCTCGTTGGTTCGGTAGCTCAAGCCAGGTGAAGGAAAGTCCTTTCCCAGAATCCCCCGAATCTTTTCCAGGGAAATGGGCGCGTCTCGCTGATCGCGAAAGGCATCAGCCAGATTCCTGAAACCGCCCTGCTCCCCCATCCCCACCGAATGGCACTTCACGCAATCGAGGTTTCTCTCCTGGTGCTTCGCCATGAGGGTAAGAAAGGCGGCGGCGTGCGGTTTGCTTTCCTGGAAAGCGGCCTGGTTCTCGTGGCAGTCACGGCAGCTCATAAAGGTTGAGTAGGGTGATGCCTGGGAATCCGGCGGCGCTCCACGATGATTTGCAGCTTCCTGTTCCGCTCTCCGGTTCACCTCTTCAATGCGTATCTTGGTAATCGCGGCCAGCCCCTTCATGGGATTGGCCAGTCCGCGCGGATTTTCGTTGAACTGATCGTCGAGATCCTGCACCAGGAACTGGGTACGCACCTTCGGGAGGCTCAGGGCCTCATACTCCACCATGCCGATTACCTGGCCCTGATTGGAAAGCTGCACGATCAGCGAGCCGTTTTCCAGATCGGGTTTCTGGATCAAGCTCTGGGAATGCGAACCGGCGATCAGATCGATGCCGGAAACAGCGGTTGCCAGCGCCACATCGGCATCGTAACCCTGGTGGGTAAGCGCGATCACCATATCCGCGCCCTTTTCACGAAGCTGCTTCACCATGGCTCGGGCCGTGGCAAGCGGGTCTCGGGCCCGAAGGCCTTCCGGAAGCCTGCGCTCACTGCCGAAAAGCGCAAACACCCCGATTTTCTTCCCGTGCCGCTCCAGCACCACCGAATCCTGGAACACCAGCTTTTGGTCTTTCTTGAATTCGATATTCGAGGAGAGATAAGGAAAGCGGGCCTTCCGCAACAACTCCTTCAGCTTCGGCAAGCCGAGCGCGAAATCATTTTCTCCGGGCGCAACCGCATCCGCGTGGAGAAGATTATAAGCTTCGATCACGCCTTCCGCTTGCGCCCTCCACTGAGGCACCAGGCTCTCTGCGGGATCGGGTGATTTGAAAAGCAGGTTCCCGGAGTCCACGAAGATCCGGCCTTCGGCCGGATACACCATCATGGCGTTGAACCTGCGATCCATTCCGCCGATCGGGCTCACGCGGCAGCCGCAGGTTTCCAGATAGGCGAAATTGTCGTTATTGTAGAAAATCTGGATCCGCTTGCCCTCAGATCCTCCGCGCGAAGCAGATGCCCCTTTTGACCCTGAGGTACAGGAGGAGGCCGCCAAAAGAATCATCGGCAGGAAAATAGGAAAGAACTTCAATCAGCCCTCGGTTTCACTTCAGGATCTTGCGCGCCTGAACGGCTTCCTTGCTGGAAGGCGCGTTCTGCACAAGAAGCTGGGCGAATGCCTTTGCGTCTTTTTCTTTACCCATCGCCTTAAAGCTCTGCGCCAGGCGAAGAGTGCTCTGGCGGCCGAGAAGCGTGGCGGGGGACTTTTCATGCACTACGGCCAATTCTACCACAGCGGCGGCGAAATCCTTTTCCCGGTAAAGAGATTCGCCCAGATAATAATGAGCGTCGATGGCGCGTTTGCCCTTTGGTTTGGTGTCCAGAAAGGCGCGAAATCCGGCTGCGGCCGCCTTGAAGTCTTTGGCCTTGTAGGCAGTGAGCGCGCTGTTGTAGGAGGCGGTGCTATTTACTTTTTTTTTTGCTCCGGAAGATCCGGAGCGGGCTCGATCGGAGGCTAGAGCAAGATTATCTTCTTTCAGCTTCTTGATCTCTTCGAACAAGGCCTGCTGGGCATTCCGCAAAGACGAAACCTGCTCTTTCAGCTCTTCCAGAGTCTTCTGCTCCGCTTCACGTCCGCTGAGAAGACCGCTCATTTCCTTTTTACGGTTGTGCTCGATCTCCTCGATCCGGCCTTCGAGCTTCCCCAGCTGCATCTGGGTTTTCTCCACCGTTTGATTGTACTCCACTATGTTTTCCTGGAGATTGGAGCGCACCTCCCTATCCTCCTTCTCCCGGGCGATTTCCTGCCGGGTTTTGAAACAGCCGGAGAACAAGAGAGGCAGAACCAGAGCGAGGCCAACATGAAAATAGCGAGTGTTCATGGGCCTATTTCAACAGAGAATCATCCTCTTTCACAGTTGAATTTCCCCGCAGAGATTTCCATTCCGCTTCTTCCGCAAGGCGGCGCGCGCGCACGGCCAGCTTTCGTGCTTCCCGGAAGTTTTTCAGCCGATAGAAAGAGCGGGCCTTGGCCAAGCTGTCGCGGGAGAGCAGGAAAATAGACGCAGTATCGGGATTGGTTTCCGCATTCGACAGCATGGCGCCTTGCACGGCGGCCTCCGCATAAGCCATTTGCTTCATCGGACGGCTTTCCACCATCGCACAGGAGGAAAACAGAAAAGCCGCCATGCCAGTAAGCATCGCGGCTTTCAGAAGTTTCAGGCTTGGCTCCCGGCTTAACATAAGCCGATTATATCCGTATCAAGCCTGCGTAATCACCTTATCTCGAGGTGATTACAAAATTTGCCCGGCGGTTCTGAGCCCAGGCGTCTTCAGAGCTGGAAGGATTGATCGGCTTTTCCTTGCCCATCGAGATCGTGGTGATCCGCGAGCCGGAAACCCCGCCAGCCTGCATCTGCTGCTTCACGGCGTTCGCGCGTTTTTCACCCAGAGCAAGGTTGTATTGAACTCCGCCACGCTCGTCGCAGTGGCCTTCCACCTGCACGTTCAAGGTGGGGTTCTCCTTCATGATCTGAATATTGTTGTGCAGGGCTTCGCGGTTCGATCCCACGATCTCGAAAGAATCATAGGGAAACTGAACCGTCTGAAGGCCCATGGCGTTCCCGGAGTCCGAATCGGCCATGCCGGAATTGATGCTTTCGTCGGTTACAGGCCCACCACCTCCGCCCATGGTGTCACCACCGCTTTCATCCACGGCAGGCTTCTTAGGGCAGCCGGCAAGAGCCACGCTGGAGGCTACGATCACGAGGGTCATCAAAGTTCTCAATTTCATCATCCTGCTTACTCCATGAGCTGATAGTTGCGGCGGACACCATCTGATCCAAACCGAACTATTTCGATTCTGCGATTCTGTAAACCTTCGACACTAGAGACGATAATGGAAAATAAAGGGATTGTGAAGCCGCGCACACGCCATCGCGTTGGATTTCCGGAATTTTCCTCTTTCCGGATATCCTAAGACACGGCATCTGAATCAAAGAAGAGCGCCGAACCGCCGCATATGATCTTCGAGCTCCTGCAAGGTGACCGTGGCCGTCCCCTGCTTCGCCACTTCCACTCCAGCGGCATAGTTGGCCAATATTGCGCTTTCTTGAAGCGTTGCGCCGCACGAGATGGCGAGCGTGAGCATGGAAATCACGGTATCGCCCGCTCCCGACACGTCGTAAACAGACCGGGCAAAGGTGGGAATAGTAACCGGCGCATCTTCCTGGGTGAATAAAGTCATACCCGCGGCGCCTTGAGTGATCACCACCATACCCGCTTCCACTTCCTTGAGGAAAAATTCCCCAGCCGCTTTCAGGCTCGCCTCGTCGCGAATATCTATTCCCGAAAGACGAGAGGCCTCGTCGCGATTCGGCTTGAAGAGGGAAACGCCCCGATAGTCCGCGGGCCTGCGCACAATCGTGGTGGGATCCGCGGTAACCAGTTTCCCTTTTTTCCGGGCTTCCGTGATCACCGCGCTGAGAACTCCTTCCGTGAGCACGCCTTTGGCATAGTCCTCGAGGATCACAGCATCCGAGTGCGCAATCAGGGGCAGGGCCTTTTCGAGAAAAAATCGCTCCGCTTCCTTGGAGAGCGGCTCGGGCTTTTCGTGATCGATGCGCACGATATGCTGGGGCTGAGCGATCACCCGCTCCTTGAGCGAGGTTCGGCGGCTGCCATGGGGATGCACATGGGCGGAATCGATGCCCGAATCCTTCAGCAAGCTCCGCAGCTCGGTATGCACCCGATCCTCTCCCACCAGCGAGCAAAGGAGAGGGGAGGCGCCGAAGGTTCGCACGTTATCAGCCACGTTGGCGGCCATACCCAGCTTATCGGCCTGCGAGCTCACCAGAAGCACGGGCACCGGCGCTTCGGGAGAAAGGCGGGAGGCGGTGCCTACCGTATAACGATCCACGCCCACATCGCCGAGAATCAGTACTTTGCGAACCGAAATCCCGGCCGTGATCTCCCGAAATCTTTCCTGCTTCATTCCGAACTTGGCGCTCATTCGATTTCCTCGTAGGGATCTTCCAGTTCCGGGGAAGAAAAACCCTGGCCCTTGAACATACTCACGGAGCCCCCTTCCAGCAATGCCAGGAGCTGGGTTTCCACGTCGTCCACAGAGATCCGCGGCATGCAGGGATAATAGATGCAGGCGGAAAGCGCGCAGCGGAAGTCTTCGCCGCAATTCACATCGGGCACCAAAACCGAGGCCTTATCGTCCGGGCTGATCCCGAGGTTCGTGCCGGCGGGAACACCGTAAGGGCCCCACCTCACGGCGCTCTGCACTTTAATCGGGGGAAATACGGTAACCACCAGCTTGCCCAGTGCCACGGCGAGATGCATGGGGCCTGTGCTCGGAGCCACCATGCCATCACACTGATCGAGCAAAGCGATCGTTTCCCGGAGCCCCTTCTCTCCGAGAAACTTGGCGAAAGTGGGGCTGTCGGGATGATAGTTCTGGTGGCGGGCGATCCCCTGGAAAACCCGTTCCACCAAGGGCCCTTCACCCGGCCCGCCGGTAACGATCACGTTATAGCGTCGAAGCAGCCTGCGGCCCAGATGCACATAATGTGATTCCGGCCAGTTCAAGGCGGAGCCTGCCATGCCTGGATGGATCGCCACTGTCTTGAACCTGCGGCTGATTCCTTTGTCCACGAAAAAGCGGGTGGCCTCGCGCCGGGCGTCTTCGTCCACGGTGAGATAGGATTTCTCCCAGGTTTCGGCCACGGTGATCCCGAGCTCCCGCAAAAGCTGGATATTGTAATCCGCTTCGTGCATCTCCACGGCCGAGCGGCTCTGGCGGCGGCCGTAATTATAGCAAAGCCAGCTCCACCATTTGCTCCACGGCCCGATGCGGATACCGGCTCCGGAAAAAAGCACAGCCAAGCCCACCTTCATCGTGGCCTGGAAAACCACAACAGCCTCCGGCTTCTCTTCTCTCAGCCGCTGCACCAGCCTCCAGAATCCGAGAAAGCCCGAATAAAGGGCGGGATCGAGCACTATATGATCGTTGAGATGGGGGTTCGCTCGATAGATTTCGGCGCCCAGCGTGGATACCAGGCCGGTAATCTTCGCCTCCGGATACTTCTTTCGGAGGGCAGAGATCGCCGGAGTGGTAAGCACCACATCGCCGATTTTATCGGAACGTACTACTAAAATACGGGAGATTTTCCGGTTCATCGAGCTCCACGCACGAGGCTCAGCGCCGCTCAGCTTCGTGATCTAACTATTGATTCTAAATGATCCAGAACACTTTCGATAGACATGCCGCTCGTATCCACCAGCACGGCATCTGAGGCCTGCTTCAGCGGGGCTATCGCCCGCTCGGAGTCCTGCTTATCGCGCTGAGCCATCTCCTGCATTACCCGATCCAATTCCACTGATGTGCCTTTAGCTTGCAACTCGGCGGCTCTCCTCTTCGCACGAGCCTCCAGATTCGCTGTGAGAAAAATCTTCACTTCCGCATCAGGAAATACCACGGTGCCGATGTCTCGGCCTTCCAGCACGATCCCGCCATCTTTTCCTAAATCTCTCTGCAGGCTCAGCAGGAGCGCCCGCACGCTCGGATAGGCGGAAACGCGGGAAGAAGCCTGGCTCACTTCCTCGGTGCGAATGGCCTGGTGCACGTTTTCGCCGTTGATGTGCAGGAGATTGCCTTCCGCGAGCTGGCGAAACTCCAGCCTTGCTCCCTGGGCCGATGCCACCACGGCGGCCTCGTCGGAAAGTGGAGCCTGCGCACGGATCGCGAGCAAAGCCACCCCCCGATAGAGAGCGCCTGTATCGATATGGGTAAAATCCAGCCGTTTGGCGAGCATCTTCGCCACCGTGCTCTTCCCGCTTCCTGCGGGGCCATCGATCGCTACCACCGGTTTTCGTTTCACGAGATCGCCTTCAACACTTCTTCCAGAGCGGCCATCATCCGCCGATTCTCCGGCATCGTGCCCACAGTGAACCGCAGCTGCTCTTTCAACCCGTAGCCCCGCACCGGGCGCACGATCACGCCTTTCTGCAGCAGAGCCTGGAAAATTTTCTCAGGATCTTTATTCATGTTCACGAGAATGAAATTGCCCTGCGTGGGCCAGCGGGAAAGGCCGAGGCGATCGAACTCTTTCTCCAGGTAGGCAAGCCCCTCGGCATTTACCTCCTTGGAGCGGCGCACGTGGTCTTCGTCGTCGAGGGCGGCCTGCGCCGCCAGCAAGCCCAAGCTGGTTACGTTGAAGGGAGTTTTCACTTTCCGCATCGGCAACAGAATATCGGGATGAGCAGTGGCATACCCCACTCGCAAGCCGGCGAGGCCGTAGATCTTCGAGAACGTGCCGGTAACGATCAGGTTCGGATAGTCTTTGTAAAATTCCATGGCGCCGGGAAGATCGGAGGCGCGGGCATATTCCCTATAGGCATAATCCAGAAGCACGATGATCTTTCGGTCCTTCAAGCGATCCAGCATGGTCTTGAGCTGGGTGCGGTTCAGATAGGTGCCTGTGGGATTGTTCGGATTGGGAAGGAATACGATGCGCGTTTTATCGTCGATCAGCGCCAGCATTCCCTCGAGCTCTTTTTCCGGATCCTGGCTGAGCTTGGGCTCCCGGTATTCGGCTCCGTGCACCTGGGTTTGCACGCGATAGGCAAGGAAAGCGGCGCCGCAACCCACGGTATTGTCCCCGGGCCGGCAGAAGGAACGCACCAGGGTGCAAAACACCTCCTCGGAGCCGGAGCCGATATAAACTTCGTCGGTATCCACGCCCAAACGAGCGGCCAGCTTCTCGCGTAATTTGAAGTGGGCAGCATCCGGGTAAAGATGCAGCTGAGGAAGAGCTTCCTGGATAGCTTTCAGTGCCTTGGGCGACGGCCCGAGCGGATTCTCGTTGGAAGCCAGCTTGATGATATCGGTGATGCCGGTTTCGCGCTCCAGCTCCTCAATAGGCTTGCCGGGCTGGTAGATCGCGCAGGATTCGATCGAGGGATCCACCGGAGGAAGAGAGGGTTTCGGGGCGGTAATGGGCATCGTAACCTTTCCGGGTCCCCTTCGGCCTCTGAGAGCTATCTGGGAACCACCTTACACCTGGCTTTCAGCATTCCCTGCCACTCCTCTTTCCAGAGAGCGAGCACGGCTTTCGCCAGTTCCTCGGGATCAGCCCCGAGCTCCACGAGTCCCACTGCATTCACGGGCGCTCCGCTTGGGTCAATATTTACCCCAAAATGGAACAAAGTGGAAACCGGGGAGGCGGTAACGATGGATACGGAAAGCTTCCTGTCCCCTACGAAAAGATCGTTGCCCAACCGGCGAATTTTCCGGCCGTGTTCCGACGCGATCTGCCGTGAAAGCAACTCAGCGAATCCAGCAATCAGCAGGCGCTGCCTGGCGATCGCGAGCTCCAGCCCGCCATCGAACCATTCCCCGAGGAAATGCAGCATTTCGGCCGCCTGAATCGTTTCGCCTTCCCGGCTGTCCTCGAGATCCACCAGCTCTTCCGTTTTCACCAGGCAGGGGCCCCGAAAGGCCACGATGCCGCTGGAAAAAATCCCGGTTTGCCCGGAAATCCAGTGAGGCGCGAGCTCCACTCCGGTATACGGGATCTGCTTCGGTAGCCAGGAGGTATAAAGCCCGCTCATACCTTCCATCCCATTCTCGAAAGCCAGCTCTTTCCCGGCTCACCGGCCGCCAGCAGCGCGCGTTCGGATCTTTTGCAGCTTTCGCATTTCCAGCAGCGATCCGGCCCTGCCTCGTAGCAGCTCCATACCTTATCGAGAGGGAGCTCAATACGAAGGGCTTCCTGAAGAATGCGGGTCTTGTCCCATTCGATCGTGTAGGAGGAAGCTTTCACTTGATTCAGAGTGGAAAAGGAAAAAGCGTGATTCATGGAGTCGAGATAGGCCTGGGAATTATCGGGAAAGGTGGCGGCCTCCTCGAAATTGTATCCGGTTAGCACTTCCGAGGAGCCCAGAGCTTCCGCAAAAGCCGCAGCGATATTCAGAAAAACTCCGTTTCTGTTCGCCACCCAAACCGCTCTCATCGAGGCCCCGGATGCCTCCATGGAATCGAGGTCTTCGGTGGTGGGCTTGGGAAGATTCGCCTGGGCGCGGGTGAGCGCGGTGGGGTTCACCTGCCCCAGCCAGGAAACATCCACATCTTTCCACTCCACTCCATAATGGGCGCAAAGTGCGCGGGCAGCAGAAACCTCCGCCGATTCGGCTCTCTGCCCATAGCGCATGGTAAGCGCAAGCTGGGCGCGATTGTTTTTGGCGGCTAAGGCAAGATTCAAAGCGGAATCGAGGCCGCCGGAAAGTAAAATTACAGCCATTTTGTATTTGCCCATAAGTTGGGCCGCGCGCGATTGCGCTTCGCCCGGTTACGGTAAAGCTGAACGGTGCCCTTCACTCGCTCGAAATACTTCGTGGGCATCGCCTCGCCACTGGCAAGCCTCTTCCGTAACGCATAGGGGCCGATATTGTAAGCCGTGAGCCATTGCTCAGGTGTTTTGAATTGTTTTCTGAGCCTGGTCACATAACGCAGGCCAAGCTCAATATTGGTTTTCGGATCCACCAGCAGAGAAGGATGCCAGACCACCCCACTCGAGATCGCCACTTCCTCCGCCGTGCCCGGCATCAACTGCATCAAGCCCACCGCCCCTTTGGAAGATACGGCGGCAGGGCGAAAACTGCTTTCCACATCGATCAGCGAAAGCACCAGCATCGGCTCCACCTGATACTCTGCGCTCTTTCGCAAGATGAAGTGAGAAAGATCGTTTGCCTGTACCACCTTCCAGAGCTCAGGATGCGCCCTCCAGGCCATCAAGTGGTCGAGAGCCAAGCTGTCGTCGGTAGGAGGTTCGGCTCTCAGCATCAGGCCGAAGTTCCCTTGACCTGCTTTCCAAAAGTCTTCTAAAAGTGATTGCGCGAGAGAATACCGGGCCGAGCTAAGGGGGGAATCGCTAATCCGCTGCACAAAAGCAGCTGCCCCCAAAGACAGCAGTGCACTTCCCAAAAGGAAGATACCCAAGAAGTTTACTCGGAAGAAGGTTAGGAAGCGCTGCATGGTGATGAGTTCAGCTACCGTTCCTCACGCGGAAAGTCAATCCGGTGCGGCACGCCAAAAGGCTCTGAAGGAGAAGGTATGAGTGAAGATTTTGCGTCTCGATGGAGCATGCTGGCGAACGATCCCACCGCTCTGGTGCTGGGAGGCCTTGGAACTCTTACGTTGATTCTGTGCGTCATTCTCTATCTTTACCATCGAAAGCCTTCTCGTAAAGAGCCAGAGTCCTCCGCATTAAAATCGCAAAAAATTTCCACCGCGCCTCCGCCCCCAAGCACGGAAACGGGTGAAGTAGAGGCACCAGCCCCTGCTCCAGCTCCAGCTCCAGAACCGGAAGCCCCCGCCCCCTGGGAAAGAGCCCTTCGCAAAAGCCGGGATCCCCTCCTCACGCGCCTGAAAGACGCCTTTCAGGAACTCACCACCTCCCAGCCCTGGAACCCTTCGCATCCCCTTTGGGAGCGGATGGAAGAAACCCTTCTGGCAGCGGATCTGGGCCCCGGGATGACGGAACGCCTGCTCGACGCCCTGAAGCGAGATTTTCTTGAAAAGCCGGAGCCAGAGCAGCTGAAATCCAAGTTACGGGAAAAGATGCTCGCCGTTTTCGAGGCCGTGCCTTCCGCTGACACACCCCCCGCGAAACCGTTCGTGACCATCCTGATCGGCGTGAATGGTGCGGGCAAAACCACCACCGCCGGTAAACTGGCCGCTCAAGCGAAGGCGGAAGGGCGCAAAGTGGTGCTCGGAGCTGGCGACACCTTCCGTGCCGCTGCGGTAGAGCAGCTGAAAGTGTGGGCGGATCGCATCGGTGTGGAGTGCGTGATTCCCGCTCAAGGCGCGAATCCTGCTGCCGTGGCCTTCGACACTGTAGCCGCTGGCCTTGCGCAGGACGCTGACGAGGTGATCATCGACACCGCCGGCCGCCTTCACACCAAAGACAATCTGATGGATGAGCTTCGCAAAGTGGTGCGGGTGATTCAGAAGAAAATCCCTGATGCTCCTCATCGCGTGCTTCTCGTGCTCGATGCCACTCTGGGCCAGAACGCTCTGATACAGGCGAAGGAATTCAGCGCTGCCGTGAAACCCACCGGCGTGGTGCTCACCAAACTGGACGGAAGCGCCAAAGGCGGAGCAGCCTTTTCCGTGAGCGCGGATCTCGGCCTCCCGGTAACGTATGTGGGAATCGGTGAAGCGGCATCAGATCTGCGGCCCTTCTCTGCACCGGATTTCGTAAGGAATCTGGTGCCATAAGCGATCGTGGTTTGACAGGGTTAGCTCGTTGCCGGAAAATTGAATGATGCGCAACGTGCGGAAACATATTCTGATCAATCCTTCGTTTCAGGTGAAGTTTGCGCTCTTGTTCACGCTCGCCGTGCTGGTGTTCTCCTCCATCTTTCCCATTTTCGTTTACACGCTTTTCGAATCCATGGAAGGCCACTCCCTCTTCGCCAAGAGCAGCGCGGCCATCCAGGCATTGCAGGAAGCCCGTTCCGATATGATGGTGTTCTTCGTGGTGATGACGGTAGTAACCGTGCTCACCGCTTTTCTTCTGGCGCTCTTTCATTCCCATAAAATCGCCGGCCCGCTCTACAAGCTCCGCATGAGCATGGTGGCCATGCAGCAGGGCGTGCTGAACCAGCACATCAAGTTCCGCACCAAAGATAACTTCACCGAGCTCGCCGATGGCTTCAACGCCATGACCGATGCGATCTTCATCCGTCGCCGCAGGGATTTCGAGCGAGTGAACTCGGTGATCCCGAAGCTGGAACGCCTGCAGGGCTCGCTCTCAGGAGAAGCCCAGGCCAGCGTAACGGAAGTCTTGCACGCCCTTCAGGAGCTCAGCCGCGAGCTCCCTCTCAAATAAGGCTTCCCCCGTGAAAAGCCTACCGATCTTGCTCGCCATACTTCTCTTTTCCCTACCCGCCTTGGCGGAGAAAACTTCGTCTTTATCGAAAGAGCTGGAAGATTTCCTCGGCCCCCCTCCCCCCAGGTTCGAGCAGAAATTCCGCAAGCCCGCCGAAACCTTGAAAGCCGCACTCCGCCTTTCCAGCGATAAAAAGATCGATCAGGCCACTAAGAAGCTTCAGGGCCTGGTGCATTCCGAGCTCGGCGAGCATGCTTCGTTCGAATTGGGCCGCCTGCTCAGCCTGAAGAAGGACTACGCCAGGAGTACGGCTCAGCTGGAAAGCCTTCTGAAGGCCTACCCGGGATCCGTATATGCCGATAGAGCCAAGGACCTCTTGGAACAGAATGAATGCGAACTGGGCCTGAAAAAGAAGGGCGTAGAATCCATCAAGCTGCTGCAGCTCTGTTTGTGGCGGGCTTCGTGGAGAAGCTGGAGCAAACTGGAGCCGCAAGCAACCTCGCTTTACCAGCAGCTCAAAGCGAATAAAGATCCGTTACTGGATTCCTTCGTGGCGGAGCTCATCCAGGCCATGCCTTCTTCCTCTTCTCTCCGGCAAAGGCTGGCCAAAGAAATTCCTGCGGCCAAGCTCGACAAGCTGGCCTCCGTGGCCCGCTATCGCACGAAAAGCAGCTCCGCCGCCGGCGTAAAAGCCATCAATCCCGATCTGGACCTCTTCAATTCCGCGATGAAGCTCGTGCACCAGGAGGATTGGGAGGAGGCGAACGCCCTCTTCCGGCGCTTCCCGGCGGAGTTCCCTCAGAGTGACCACTGGGAAAGAGCTCAGTTCTGGATTGCCCGCACGGAAGAAAAAATGGGCAATCAGGAGGAGGCGCAAAAGAGATTCGCGGAGGTGTTGGCCGAAAACCCCTTCACCTATTACGGCCTGCAGGCCGCCCTCTACCTGAGTCACGACTGGGCCGGCGCTCTCGAAAACGGCACTCACGGGCCCCAGCCCAAGAGAGACCCCGCGAAGTTCGAAGGCTCCCTCGTCACGCGCCAAGCACTTTCTTTGTGGAGGCTCAGGGCATTATTGGAAGCGGGCTTGATCGATATTGCCAGAGAGGAAGCGAAATTCCTCTTTCACTACCGGCCGGGCGGGGCCGCCTTAGGGCAGAGCGAAGCCCGTGGAGCGCTTTTTATGGCCCGGCTTTTTGGTGAAAGCGGATATTACCTGGCGGCCTTTTCCCATGCCTACGCCGCCCTTTCCCTGGATCCTACCTTGCTGGATGAGAGCTCTGTCTCCCTGATCTTTCCTTCCGTCTTCGGCAATGACTTCCAGAAAGCCGCAGAAAAAACCGGGGTGAATCCCCTGCTCCTTGCCTCCGTGGCAAAGCAGGAAAGCGCTTTTATCCCGAATGCTGTTTCTCGGGCCGATGCTCTCGGCTTGATGCAGCTCCTGCTTCCCACCGCCCAGGAGGTGGTAAAAGTAGACGATCGGGAAGATCTCTTCCGCCCCGACCTCAACTCCCAGGCCGGAGCGCTCTATCTCAAGAAACTCCTGCTCAGATTCGACAACAATATCGCCTTCGCCCTGGCCGCCTATAATGCCGGGCCCTCGCGGATGTCGGGCTGGCAGAAAGATTTTGTGGCGAATTCCCCCCTGCTCCGAAAGAGCTTCGATCCCGACGCTTTTATTGAATCGATCCCTTTTACGGAAACCCGGAAATACGTGGGCAACATACTGCGCAACTATGCGTGGTATAAGCTCCTGGCTAAAGATGGTAAGATCGGCTCGATACAGGAGCTTTCTTTCCAATGGCAAAAACCAGAAGCACCAACAAAAGCCGAATCAGAAAAAAGCAAGGAATCGGGAACCACGACATCGCCCTTGGCCCCGAAAAAGACGGATTCCTCCGATCCTACCGCAGGATCGTGATGTATGAAGACCTGAACTCTGCAGGCACCATTTTTGGCGGAAAACTCGTGGCCTGGATTGATGAAGGCACCGCTATCTATGCTTCCTGCCAGATGAACGCCCGGCGCATCGTGACCGTGAAGATCTCCGAGTTGATATTCAATCAGCCCGCGAAGCTGGGAGATATGCTCGAAATCTGGTGCAAAGTAACCCACCTCGGCCGCACCTCGATCAGCATTCAAACCCTGGTAACCCGGCGCTCTTTCGCCGACGATCCGATGCTCCCCAAATCGGTGATCAACGAATATTCCCTGAAACCGGAATCAGAAATCTGTCGATGTGAACTCGTGTTTGTGTGCGTGGATGAAAAAGGACGCCCCCGGATTTGGAACCGCAACGCCTGAATCTGCAATTTGGGGAAAACTTGGGCGTATCACTAACCCTACGAAGGTTGTATCTTCGCCATTACTTCAAACACGCAAGTTTTCCTCTGCAGGTTCCCTGGGGTCCAATTTTCTGGAGCTGGAAATAATTTGGTTGGCCGGAATCGGTTGTTTTCTGGATCGGGGCCATTGAACCGTCATAGCCGATGGCCCGAGAGATGATGGTGCTTGCTCCAGCTCCAGAACCATCCAATCCGTAACATTCTGTAACTGACGCGATGTCTGTTCCCATGCACAAATAACACTGTTCAGAGGTAACTCCATTGCCGCCGATCATGAATGATACAAAACCATCACAGGGCACGAGGTTTACGGAATCAGATTGCACCGAAGTAAAATCGGAAAACTTTGACTCTCCGGAACCGGGATCACCACCGAGTAAAGCTGTGCAGCTGACAATCTGATTGTTTGAATTGATGTTCGTTACATAAACCATAAAAAACCGGCTAAGGAGTGCGGGGCCGGAATTGCCCGACCCGGTCTGAGCCCACTGCACTTGCACAAAGGCAGTTCCTAAATTGGATTGAGTGCCTGGCTGCCATCGCATGATGCCGGTTTTCTGGTCCTTACCAGGCCCACCAATAAAGATAGATTGCAGGCGAGTCGCCCTATTTCCGTAAACTGTATTGGGCGCAAACTGAGTTGTATCGAATTGGTCTTTAATCGCAGAAACAGGGGATCCAGCCACAGGATCGAGGCCGCCAAAAGTTTTAGCGCAACTGATCGGATTGTTAAGAGTGTTCGCCATGTTTTGCACGAGCACCCGAGCATCGTCTTGAGCCAAAATCATCTTCTGGCTGTCAGCGCCAATCTTGCTAATGGATACAACAACACCAACCAAGACGGCCATCAGGCCAAATCCTATAATCACGTGGATCAGTGAAAAGCCGGACGAATGTCTTATTCTCGTATTCCACGCCGATTTCATCTTGAAATCATTACACAAAGCGCCAGATAGGGCGAGATCAAGAAGTTAGGGCCTTAACTGCACTTTTACGCGAAATCATTACCTGCGCAACGTTTCGGACAGAGTGAGCCGTTTTAAAAAGGACGCGTGTCTTGGGAGTTTTCTGCCTTCACAAGAGTGAGGGCCCGGGCCTGGCCGGTACCAGCGGCATGAGATCCTTTCCAAAGGATCTCTACGTTCTGCATATGGGTGCTCACATGCTCGTTTCTGTGATGCACCTCCACCATCCCGTTTTTAAAAACAGTCACATAGGCGTCATCGAGATAGGTGGGTTCTTCACCGTTATAATAAAAGATCACGCGCGTGGCATCGCCCTCTTGCAGGGAAAAAAAACGGCGGGAGATGCGCTGCCAGAAGTTCATTGGACTATCTTTAGTAGAAAACCCAGTTCGCATCAAGGGTTACATAGTAACCGGTGAGAACTCGGCCTTTGCCTTCTCCCCGAGATTGATCTCCTGAGTAGGAGCGATATTCTGCTTTTTCATCCACTTATCCAGGCGTTTCTGGTCTACAGCCGGGTTTTCCACCTCCTGGCCTTCCACTTTTCCCATTCCTACCATGGCCTGAAGCTGGCCCTTGGCAGGGGGCTTACCCTCATCGCCTAACTTCACGATTCTAGCGGTGAAAATCAGGTTTCCCGTTTCCATGAGCGGCTCAAAAAGCTGTTTGCCGGTGATCACAAGTTTATGGGGAAATTTGGGTACTGGAACGATCTGGGCGGCTACCACATTGCCCTCTTCATCTTTAAGGTCCCAGATCATGACATCGGTTTTCTTTACCTTGCCAGCAAACGCCTTGGGCATCTCAAGCTCAGTTTCGAATACCACTCGGTCGGGGTTCGCCTCCCGGGTAACCATAGGCTTGCCATCAGGGCCCTGGGGCGACTCCTCTTTGCCCTTGGTGCAGGCAGATAGAGCAAAACATCCATAAATAGTGAGCGCGAGAAAAGCGAAATTCTTCATAAGAGCAAATCCTTTTCAGCCCTGATCAGATCTGCGATTCGACCGATCGTATGTGGTGCCGAGCCTTCCAGCCGGTTGTTGATAATTATATAAGCTTTTCGCCTATTTTTCATCGCCCAAAGTCCCAGATTGGCGAGCTGGCTGCGGCCCTCATCGTAAACTTCACGTATTTCCTGGTAGGGCTGAAACATCTGCACCGCCTCCTCGTAGACTCTTCCCGGCCGGAGTATGCCTAATCCTAGTAGTGGGCTGGGATCGCTCTCGCCCCCCGCGGCTAGATAACAGTTCCACTGCTCCTGTATGGCAGGCATTTTGGTCCAGGACGAAAAAGAGCTGCTGATCCCCTGAGCAATCAACATGCGATAGAAATCCGGCCGCACAAACTGGGGATTGCGAAACTCCACGGCAAAGGGAAAATCCCGCGGAATCTTACTGAGGAATTTTTCCAGTTGGGGAAGCTCGCCCTCTTCGGGCCCGGAAAGCTCGAACTGCACCAGCCCAATCCGATCCTTCAGCAAGCTCAGTGGCTCCAGGAATTTATCTTTGAAGGCTTCGGCATCAAGAAAATCGGGATTCTTCTGCCCGGCCCACTTTCCATAAGCCGGAAGATTCGGAAAGCTGCTCATGGTGATCCGCTTGGTCACCTTCGGGCAGAGGCGGAAATTCTCAGGCGTGCTCTCCACCAGGTAGCTCATCATATCGGCCGTGGGCCAGGAGAAATAGGTGAAGTCCACCCCCACGCAGGGAAGCAGGGCTGTATACTCCCGAAGGCTCGCCCGCTGGAACTGGGCCTCCGAGGAATAGCCACCACGGTAGATCATTCCTTCCCAACCGCGGTATTTCCAGGAAGAGGTGCCGAAATAGACACCGTTTGCTGCCAGCCGAAACATCTCCACCGGATCAAAGGGCGGCTTCACCGCCGGCCCCTTGGGCTGATCTACGAAGAAGAAGGATTCCTGCAGGCTACTCAATGAAAATCCCGATTAAACGTTAAAGCGGAAGTGCATGATGTCCCCATCCCGCACCACATATTCTTTGCCTTCGAGGCGCAGCAGGCCTTTGGCTTTGATCTCGGATTCCGTTCCGAGCTTCACCAGATCTTCGAAGTGATAAACCTCGGCTTTGATGAAGCCCTTTTCAAAATCCGTATGGATCACGCCTGCGGCCTGAGGAGCTTTCCAGCCCTCGTGGATTGTCCAGGCGCGCACTTCTTTTTCCCCGGCCGTGAAATAGGTGGAGAGGCCGAGGAGCTTATAGGCTTCGCGGATCAGGCGGGAGAGGCCGTCTTCCTTCAGGCCGAGGGATTCGAGCATCTCGAGCTTATCCTGGCCTTCGAGCTCCACGAGCTCAGATTCGATCTTTCCGCAGATCGGCACGATGCCGGAGCCTTCTTTGGAAGCATACTCGGCGAGCGTTTTGTAAAAGGGGCTCTCCATAGGATTCGCCACGTATTCCTCGGCCACGTTGCCCACATAAAGCACCTTTTTGGTGGTCATGAGGTGCAGCTCCTGAATGGCGAGGAGCTCTTCTTCCGAGAGATTCAGGGCGCGCACCGGCTTTCCGGCCTCGAGCGCTTCTTTCACCCGCTTCATCACTTCGGCCTGCTTGGCAAAGGCCTTAGGATCGCGCTGGGCGCTCTTTTCCACGAAGGCATAACGCTTGGTGGTGGTTTCAAGATCGGCAAGCATGAGCTCGGTATCGATCACGCTCACATCGCGGAGAGGATCCACGGATCCATCCACGTGGATCACGTTGGGATCATCGAAGCAGCGAACCACGTGCACGATGGCCGTGGCTTCGCGGATATTCGCGAGGAATTTATTGCCCAGGCCTTCGCCCTTGGAGGCGCCCTTCACGATGCCGGCGATATCCACGAACTCCATGATCGCGGGCACAGTTTGCTGCGGCTTGATTCTCTTGGTGATCTCGTTCAAGCGAAGATCCGGCACCTTCACCACGCCCACGTTGGGATCGATGGTGCAGAAAGGAAAGTTGGAAGCAGCCACCTTGGCGTTGGTGAGCGCATTGAAAAGCGTGGATTTCCCCACATTCGGCAGTCCTACGATTCCACAGCTTAGTCCCATAATTTCCTCTACTCTTTCGCCTTACGGTTAAATTTGTTCATCGCCTGGGCGTACTGATCCGCCAGGCATTGGTCAATCGCTTCGAGCACATCCGGCAGCAGCTTCTGCCATCCCGCGAGCTCTTCCTTGCCGAATTTCGAAAGCACCCAATCGGCGATTTCGAACCGCGCATCCTCGGGCTTTCCGATCCCGAGGCGCAGCCTCCAGAAGCCCTCGCCCCCGCAAAGGGTGATCAGAGAACGCAATCCGTTGTGGCCGCCCGGGCCGCCATTCAGCTTGAGCCGGAAGGTGAGAGGCGGAAGATCGAGCTCATCATGCAGCACGATCACGTCTTTGAGCTCCACGCCCAGCCCCTGCATCGCCGCTTGTACCGATTCCCCGCTCTTATTCATATAAGTTTCGGGAAAAAGGCAGGCCACACCGGGCTTTGTGTAGAGCTGGCCCTTAAATTTCTCCTGATGGCGAAAACTTTCGATGCCGCCATTCTGGCGGATCCATTCCACGAGCGCCATCCAGCCCAGATTGTGGCGGGTGCCGTCGTATTTGCTGCCGTAATTTCCAAGGCCAACAAGAAGCTTCACTTTTTATCACCGGCGAAGATCGCTCTAGCCCTCTAGTCGAAGAGGGAGGATACGGAATCGTGGAAGTGGATGCGGCGGATGGCTTCCCCGAGGAGCCCCGCCACGGAAAGCACTTCGATCTTTCCGCTGGCAGCCGCCTCGGCCGAAAGAGGAATGGTATCTGTGGTCACGAATTTTTTGATCACACTTTCTTTCAACCGGCCCACGGCAGGCCCGGAAAGCACAGGGTGCGTGGCGCAGGCATACACTTCAGAGGCTCCATTGCGCACGAGAGAATCGGCGGCTTCGGTGAGGGTGCCGGCGGTGTCCACCATATCGTCGAGAATGAGGGCTCGCATGCCCGCCACCTCGCCCACCACATGCATGGCTTTGGCCACGTTGGGGCCGGTGCGGCGCTTGTCGATCATCGCCACTTTAGCGTCGATCTTTTTCGCGAAGGAGCGGGCGCGCTCCACCCCGCCGGCGTCGGGCGAAACGATCACCATATCATCGCCGCTATGGCCGTCGCAGAGGGCATCGCGGATATAATTCAGGAGCACGGGCCGGGCGAAGAGGTTGTCGAAGGGAATATTGAAAAAGCCCTGGATCTGGCCGGAGTGAAGGTCCATCGAAACCACGCGGTTCACGCCGGATTTCTCGAGAAGATCGGCCACGAGCTTGGCGGTGATCGGGGTGCGCGGCTGCACTTTGCGATCCTGCCGGGCGTAGCCGTAGTAAGGCATCACGGCAGTGATCGAGGCCACCGAGGCGCGCTTGAGCGCGTCTACCATGATCAGAAGTTCCATGAGGTTATCGTTTACGGGGGCGCAGGTGCTCTGCACCACATACACATTCTGCCCGCGCACGCTGTCCTGGATTTCTACGAAGATCTCTTTATCGCTGAAGCGGCGGATATCGCAGCGGCTGAGCTCAACCCCGAGGCTTTCCGCGATCTTCTGAGCCAGGGGGCGAGTGGAGCTACCGGCAAAGATCTGGAGGGGGGAGCGGTTCGAGATCGGCATAATGTCCTTTGTCGCGGCAGCATGCCGCTCCGGGGCACTATAGCCGCCCCCTCCCCTCATTTCAACGATTCGGGGGGCTAAAATTGGGTGGAATTCCATTGTGGGCCGCTAGGGATTGGCGTAACAAAAGCCATGCCGTTTCACGTGCTTGGAATTGAGTCGAGCTGCGACGAAACTTCGGCCGCCGTGGTGCGTCTCGAAGGGGAAAAGCTCGCCCTTTTGAGCGATATCACTGCGCGGCAAGAAGAGGTGCATCTGCGCTGGGGCGGCGTGGTGCCGGAGCTCGCCTCTAGAAAGCACCTGGAAAGCCTTCTCCCCGTGGTGAAAGCTTCCTTGGCTCAGGCAGGCCTTACCTACCGCGATCTTCATGCGGTGGCTGTAACCAACCGCCCCGGCCTGATAGGCTCCTTGATGATCGGAGTGAATGGCGCGCGCTCCCTTTGCTACGGCCTCGGCCTTCCGCTGCTCACGATCAATCACCTCGAAGCCCACCTGGCCGCCGTGCTCCTCGATGGCCATGAAATCCGTTTTCCCTGCGTGGGCCTGATCATCTCGGGCGGCCACACCTCGCTCTATCGCATCGAAGAGGGCTGGAGCGGCTTCCATCCCCTCGGCCACACCCGCGATGATGCCGCTGGCGAAGCCTTCGATAAAGGCGCACGGCTATTGAAACTGCCCTACCCGGGCGGCCCTCAGGTGGCGAAGCTCGCAGAATCCGGCAATCCTGCGGCGATTGATTTCCCTCGCGCCCTTCCCGGCCGCGACCAGAGTGACTTTTCCTTCTCCGGGCTGAAAACCTCGCTTTCCACCTATCTGCAGAAAAACCCCGAGCCCCATCTTCCCGATGTGTGCGCTTCCTACCAGGAAGCGATCGTGGACGCACTCGTGGCGAAAACGGTGCTGGCCCTCCGCAAAGAGCGCCCGCGCGATCTGCTCGTGGCCGGTGGCGTGGCCGCGAACGCCCGCCTTCGCACGAAGCTAGCTGCTGCGCTAAAGGAGCTTCCCTTCGAAGTGAGGCTCCTAATTCCCTCTCCCGCCTTCTGCACCGATAATGGCGCCATGATCGCGGCGCTTGGAGCTGTGCGCTTCCAGCAAAAACACGAGAGGGATTTCGTGGCGCCGGAGAATCTGTTTCAAGTGCCTGTTTCCCCTTCCACCGAAGCCAAGCTCGCCCGCGGAAAGGTGAAGGCATGAACGAATCGAGGCGCACCCAGGGCCGCAAGGTATTCGCCAAGAAGAGCCTCGGGCAGAACTTCCTGGTGGATAAAAAGGCTATCGAAAAAATCGCCCAGGGCATTCCGGAAGGCACGCCCTTGCTTCTGGAAATTGGCCCCGGCCGCGGCGCCTTGAGCACCCTGCTTTTCTCCCGCGCGGAAAAATTCTGCGTGCTCGAGAAGGATGATCTCTTCGCCAAAGAGATCGCGGAGACTCTCTTCGTGCATGGATCGCGGGCGCATTACGTATTTCATTCTGATGCGCTGGAATTCGACTGGGAAAGAATCTGGACGGAATCCGGATCCGCGCCCGGCACGCAGCTGAGCGTGTGCGCGAACCTTCCCTATAACGTGGCCACTGAAATTTTCTTCCGCCTGCTGCATTTGCAGGAACGCATTCCCGTGATGGTGCTGATGTTCCAGAAAGAAGTGGCGGAGCGGATCGCGGCCAAAGAAGGCTCTCGCAATACCGGCGTGCTTTCTGTGGCGGCCCAAGTTTATTACGAAGTGAAGCTGCAGCAGATCCTGAAACCTGGAGCCTTCCGCCCTTCCCCCAAAGTGGATTCGGCGGTGCTGGAATTCCGGCGGAGGGAAAAGCCGCTGCTGGATTTCTCTTCGGAAGAGGAATTTCTCGATTTCCTGGAATTGGTGCGAGCCGCCTTTTCTCTGCGGAGAAAAACCCTGCTGAATGGGTTGGCCATGAAGCTCTCCCATATCCCGAAAGCTCGGCTCGAAAGATTGCTGAATTCATGCGGAGTAGAAGGCAGCCGCCGCGCTGAAACGCTCACGATCGCGGAGTTCGGGAAGATCTACCTGGCGATTTCCAAAGATTCAGAGCGGCGCTGAGCCTGCCCTCTTGCCGGCACATTCTTCTCTCGCCTACGATTTAGGAAATGCCGAAAAAGAAAAAAAGGCGCGTTCTGTGGCTGGCACTGGCAATGCTGGCAATCTGGTGGCTATGGCCATGGCCGGAGCAGCCTCCGATAGACAATAATATAGAGATAAATCCGAAGGCCGAATACCAGCCCCCATCCGCGACCGCCGAAAGAAAGAAAAATTTCCCGGAAATGCGTGAAGGAGCCCTACCCGCCAAAAACGTGAGCTCACAACCACCACCTCCACCGCCAGGAAAAATCAACAAGGAGGCACAGGAGGTGCGATCATCAATGAAAGTATCATTGGCCGCGCTGTATGCCGGCCAGAAGAGTTTCTTTGCGGAATACAGCCGCTACTCCACTGACTTTCTCGCACTGGGATACTCCCCGGAAGGATCTCTTAAGCACAAAACCGGATTCCTCCGCCCCTACAACCCCAAGGAGGCAACAAGCCCCACGGAGCAATCCGGCCGTCAAATTTTATCGACTGATGAGCTGAATGATCTTTACGAAAGAGAGCAGGGGCCGAATAAACTTTTTTCAATAACCCCTGAAGCAAAGAAGATCTCCCTGGAAATGGCGGCACGCTTCTGCCGCAACGGATGCACCGCGGATGGAGAACATTTCGAAATTTTCGCCGTGGCGAATCTGGATGAAGATCCCGATCTCGACGTCTGGCTGATCGACGAAACAAAAACGATCCTACACGCAAACGATGATCTCGCCTCCGAATCCTCTAAATAGAAGCTATCTATACCGCCCATCCATGTATTTTTTTCAAAAACATGCGGCGCAGCGAAGTGGATAAATTCTAGACTCAGATGCGAAAGGGATTAGAATTTATGGGTGGCATATCTTGCAGTGAATCTACCCGTGAGGATGGCGAATCCTAGATGAAGGCCGTTGCCGCAGTTGGTCGTTTCTGGATTCTGCTCGCTTGGAGCCTGGTGAGCACCGTGCAGGCCCCCGTGCTTCGCCCCGTGATCGCCTGGAGCCAGCATTGGGTGGCCAACCGGTCCAGCATTTTGATGCTTACTGCCGCCAACACCACGATCACCGCTGTAACAGAAGCTAGCGCACGCAGCCTATGGCCGATGGTAACGGGCCAGGAAGAGCATGGCTTCCTGGTGGGAGAAGGGCACGAGACAAGAATCCACAGCCAGTCCCTGATCTCCATTCTGATGACCCTTTTTGCCTCCCTCATCGGCGGGCCGGTTTACTTTTTGCGCCTGCGCACACACCGCTTTCTGTTCTTTGCCTGCTTCGGCCTCTTCAATTCCGTGCTCGCGCAAAGCCTGATCTCTCTGGCCCGGGAAGGGATCGTGCTCCTGCTGGCACGCCGGCTCCTGTTTGATCTGGTCTACAACGGCTCCTTCAAATTCATTTTGTTTGAAACAACGAGGCGCGCCATCTTGCACCGTAGAAAGTGCTTTTTCTCTCTCACCACCATCCGTGGGCTCCAAGATTTCTTGACTACGTGTTTTCGGGTTGCAATGCTCAACCTTATCGGCCTCAAAGGCTGATTCAAGCAGCCTCATCAATGGAGAAATCAATGTTCGGAAAAGCATGGATCGCACTCGCCCTGGCATACCTTTTACCGCTACCACCTCAAGCCCAAGCGGGCACCCCGCCCGATCTGAATACGCTCAGAGAAAGCGGCTTCATCATGGGACCGGGAAACACCCAGTACCCCGTGCACTCAGGCTGGAAAAACCTTGCCTCCGTGATGAAAGGCGTGGATGTATTCGATTCCATCGTGGAGCGAATCGAGGAAGTAGCCTGCGGCAGCGACACTAATAAGTCCGTGCTCCTGGTGGGCGATTCCAGCCTCGCTTACAAATACATTTTCGCCCGTCTTGCCAACCGTGCCGGCTCCAAATGCCCAGCCGGAATGTGGCACGTGGACATCAACGTGAGCAAAGTGGAATCCGGCCACAAATACGTGGGTGAGGTAGACCAGTACTGGCAAGACAAAGTGCTGCGCCCTTCGGATAACAAAGATGTAGTGATGTATCTGCAGTCGGTGGGATCGCTGATCGGTATCGGATCGCACTCCAACGACGATACCGGCATCGAACGCGAATATGTGGCCAACTTCACCGCCGGCCGCATGCGCACTGTGGCCTATTCGGACAAATACGAATACAACGACATCATCCGCTCCAAGCACGGCTACGTGATGGAAAGCTTCGCTGAAAAAATCATCCTTCCTCCAGTGGATGCCGCGCAAGTTACCCTGATTGCCCGCGCTTATCTGGCGAATATCTTCCCCCACCTCGTGCTGAGCGATAGCGACCTCTCTTATCTCGTTAAGAACATCGCCTTCTATCAACCCAACCGCGGCGAGCCGGACCGCACCGTATCCGTTCTGAATCAAATGGCCCGCAACGCCCCGAACGGCGGCCAAGCGCGCCCAATTGAGTACAAAGAGGTGATCGAATCGAAGCACCCCTATGACAACAACGCCACCCAGACCTTCGAGATCGAGAAGCCGGAGGTAACCTCGCTACAGCTCGTGTTTGAATCTTTCGATACCGAGCAGAACTACGACACTCTTGAAATCTTCGACGCGAACTCCAATGTTCTGCTGGAAACGATGTCGGGCAATAAAGGCGCCTTCCAAACCCCTTTCTATGCCACCAACAAGCTTCGCCTGGTGTTCAAATCCGACTCCTCAGGCCAGAAGAACGGCTTCAAAATCTCCGCGATCAACGGCCGCAAGCAGGAGCGATATACCTTCAAGCGCGAAGACGTGCGCCGGGCCATCCTCTCGATAGCCCAAGTGCCGCCCTGGATGATGACCCGCGATTACAGCGTGGTTCGTAACCTCCAAGGCAAACTGGATGGCGACGTTGTTGGCGTGGCCGAAGGAAAGCGCGATCTTGTTCGCCTTGCGAAGAACGGTTACGTGGCCGGCCGCACCGACGAAAAGCCGATCGCCACCACTCTTTTCACCGGCCCTACCGGCACGGGAAAGAGCTATATCGCCAAAAAGATGGCCGAGTTCATGGGCATGCGCCTGATCACCATGGATATGACCAGCTACAAGGATCCGAGCACCTTCCGTGCTTTCCAGGATACTTTGGCCAACCACCTCACGAATACTCCTTACGCCTTCTACCTCTTCGAGGAGATCGATAAGGCTTCCATCGAAGTGCTCGACCAGCTCTACTTCATGATGGACGAGGGAATCTTCTATGATAAGCACCAGCGCCCGCTCTTCGCACGCGGTGCTTTCATCATGATGACCACGAACGCCGCGGCCGACGTGATCGTGAAAAACCCCACGGCTCCGAATCTCCGCGAGCTCGTGATGGCTGATCTCCAGAAGATGTTCCGCATGAGCTTCTTGAACCGCTTTGATGCCATCAGCATCTTCAAGCCGTTCACGGATGCAGAGTTCGCGCAGCTATCGCGCACCCTGATCAACAAGAAGCTTGGGCTCCTCAAGGAGTTCTTCACCTGGGATGCCGCCGTTGACCAAGGAACCTACGACTACGTGGCCCTCCTAGGGCGCAGCCCGATCTACGGCGCCCGCCCCATGGAACGCCTCGTGGAAAACGTGCTCGGCACCGGCATCGCCGATTACCAGATCGGCCGGGCCGTGATCCCCGATGAAGCCCGCATCACCTTTGCGAAGCTTCAACCCACGCACCAGTTCCGGATCACGGTGAACCGCGATGCCATGAACTATACGATTCAGCCCAATGGCAACTTCCTCGGCGCCACCTCCAATATGAGCGTGCTGCTGCAGAAGATGTTCGAGGCCAACCGCCTCTATTGATCCGAGCCGTTATATGAGAAAAGCCCCTTCCGCTCGAAGCGGAGGGGGCTTTTTGTTTAGACTCAGGCGCAGGCCTTATTTACCTTCGATCGTCCAGGCGGATAGATCCAGAGCGCCGTTCACCACGTAAAGGCCGAGGCCCTCGCTGAAGCGCTTCTTGATATCATCCAGCACGCTCAGCTTGTGCTTGGTGGTGTCCAATTCAATATGCTTCTGCCCATTCACGTGCACCACGATTTTTCCAGGACGCACCTGGATCAGCAGCTCGAGATCCTCACCGTTCTTCACCTTGGACGCACGGCGGGTGGGATTTCGGTTATCGCTCGGATCATATCCATCCACACGATTGAGGCCGTCGTAGCGGCTTCCCCAGCCTCCGAGAACCAAAGCCACGTTCTGCGAGCCTACGGGAATCACCAACCCCACACCGTCGCTTCCGCGGGTGCGGGCGAAGGTGGCCTTCATATCGAAAGCTTTTCCGGCGTAGTTCAGCCGGTGGTAAACCGCAGCCGCGCCAAAGAGGCCAGCCTGCAGCTCGAGGGTGCCATAGTCCGTTTTCTGCACTGTACCCGTGATTTCGGTGGGAGCACGCTCCAGGAGATTCACGGGGGCAGCATAGGAGTGAACGGAAACCAAAAGGGCTAAAATCATTGAGAACATTGCGCTTTCCTCCTTTATACTGAGCGTTATCTTCTACCTCCCAGCCGAGGCAATGTAAATTTCCGATCTGCGAAACTTCTCCCCCACTGGTTCGCAGAAAGATATAGTGGCTTGCTGTGAAACCCGCGAATTCCGGAAAGAAAATCATCTCCGTCAATAAAGACGCAAGATTTCGCTATTTCATCCACGAAGTGATCGAAGCGGGCCTTGTTCTCGTGGGCACGGAAGTAAAAAGCCTGAGAAACGGCAAAGTGAACCTGAGCGACGCCTACGTATTCATCAAAGATGGGCAGGCCTGGCTGCAGAATATGCATATTGGAGAGTACTCACACGGCAATCGGGAAAACCACGTGCCTATGCGCGACCGCAAGCTCCTCCTCCACCGCAAACAAATCGACAAGCTTGCCGCCGCGGTGAATAAGGAAGGGTTTTCCCTGATTCCCACGGAAATGTATTTTCTGAATGGGCGCGCCAAGGTGGAGCTCGGCCTGGGAAAGGGCAAAAAAGCCCACGACAAACGCGACAGCATCAAAGAAAAAGAAGCGAAACGCGAAATGGACAGGGTTCGCAAACGGTAACGGCTGCCCGATTACATCCTTGTGCTTTCGTTGGTTTTTCGTGCTCCATTGGCTAAACTAAAGCCATGCAAAATCCCCAGAAAATCGCTCATGCAAACACGATCAGTGAGGCCTATGTTCGGCGCGCCAAAGCCAACGGAAACAAAGTTGGATTCCGCTATAAAACGGCAGGCGAATGGAAAGACGTCACCTTCGGCGAGCATTTTGAAACCACGAAGCGCCTGGCCTGCGGCCTTATTTATTCAGGCGTGCAGAAGGGGGAAAAGGTTTGCATCGTGGCTCAAACCTCCATTTTCTGGAGCCAGTTCGATCTGGCCATCCTGAGCTGCGCCGGAGTTACGGTTCCGATCTATCCCACCAACACACCGGAAGACACCGCCTACATCATCAATCATTGCGAAGCTTCCATGCTCTTCGTGGACGATTTCAAGAATTTGCAGAAGCTCGCCGCGATTTCCAAAGATTGCCCCAAGCTGAAAAAGGTGATCGTGAACTTCGAACTCCGGCCCGACGATATCCAAGCCTCTTTTGAGGTGATGAGCTGGAGCGCGCTCTATGATCTTGGCCTGAACCAGGAAAAGTCGCTTGGATCGAAAGTGGACGAAAATCTGGCCAACGCCCAGCCATCCGACGTGTTCACCATTGGCTATACCTCCGGCACCACTGGCCTTCCCAAGGGCGTGGTGCTCACCCACTCGGCCGTTTCCTCTGTGATGATCGATGTGGACAAAGTACTCCAAGGAGTGGCCACCGAAGACGAAGATCTTCTCACCTTCCTGCCCATGAGCCATATCTTCGGTAAGTGGGAAAGTCTCACGCCTTACTTCCTCGGCTGGACCTGCAATTTCGCGGAATCGATCGACAGCCTTGTGGCCAACCTGGCCGAGGTGCGCCCCACTATATGGGTAGCGGTTCCGAGGATCTTCGAAAAAGTTTACTCCAAGATCATGACTCAGGTGGAGGATTCCCCTCCCGCCAAAAAGAAGATCTTCGCCTGGGCCCTGAGCGTGGGGAGGGAGATTCTCGATGCCAGAGCGAAAGGCGAGAGCCCCAGCCTGCCTCTGCAGCTTCAATACAAAGCCGCGCAGAAAATCGTGTTCTCCAAGATCAGCCAACGTTTCGGAGGCAGGCTTCGCCTTTGCGTGAGCGGATCAGCGCCTCTAGCGCGGAACATCCAGGAGTTCATGCATATCGTGGGTGTGCCGGTATATGAGGGTTACGGGCTCACGGAAACCTGCGCCCCCATTTCCGTGAATATTCCCAGCGCGAACCGTTTCGGATCCGTGGGCAAGCTTCTTCCGGAAGTACTCGTGAAGATCGCAGGCGATGGAGAAATCCTCATCAAAAGCCAGAAGTGCTTCAAGGAATACTACAAGAACCCTGAAGCCACCGGTGAAGCACTCAAAGACGGCTGGTTCTATTCGGGCGACATCGGCCATATCGATGATGACGGCTACTTATTCATCACTGACCGCAAGAAA
>CAZTCD010000017.1:47373-47968 GCA_964612065.1 uncultured Bdellovibrionales bacterium
GACGGCCGGTGGAAAGTACGTGGCCCCTCAGAAGATCGAGAACCTCGCGAAGATGCAGCCTGTTCTTTCCCAAGTGGTGGTTTCGGGCGACCAGAAACCCTATTGCGTGGCCCTTATCACCCTCAATCAGGAATATGTGATTCAATACGCCCAAGGCAAAGGCATCCTGTACGGCGAATATTCCGAGCTCGTGAAGAACGAGCAGATCCAGAAGCTCGTGGCTGAGGCTGTGAACCAGCTGAACAGCCACCTGGCTCAATACGAGACGATCAAGAAGTACCACGTACTCCCCAAGGAGTTCACCGTGGAGGACGGAGATCTGACCCCTTCGATGAAGGTGAAGAGGAAACAGGTTTGCCAGAAGTTCAGAGCCGAAGTGGACGCGATGTACGCCTCGAAATAGCGGCTGAAGTCAGGTGAAAATTAGAGGGGTCTAAGGAAAGCCCCCCTTCCGCTCCCTCAGAAAAATTTCACGCAACCTACTGAAACCACTAATGTTAACTGGATGGTAAAAGTTCCATATTGCAGTGCGTAATGGCCTTGTGTAGTTTGCGCCCCAGGTGATCGGAACGCGCTTCCCCACCGAAGATTTAAG